>JBFXAV010000501.1:0-2878 GCA_050183935.1 Candidatus Korobacteraceae bacterium
TTTGGCCAACAATCGCGGAACAACTTGGGGAACTCGCAATTGTGTGTCGTGAGATGACAGGAAACGCACTTGATGCAGAGGGTTTCTCATGGGCTAGTGCGGAATTCTACAGAGTTCTTGCAGAAGCCGAACCGGGAACGTTCGGTCCGCAATTTGCTTCTGCGCTCAACAATCTCGCTGATATCCTGAATAAATTCGGTTTCAGGGATCCAGACCCGGTGGCAGTTGCAATGGACTCCATCAAAGCATACACGCACTTGACCCAACCTAAGCCTGAAGGTGTGGCAATGGCTCTCGATACCCTCGGGGAGTGTCTCGAGGCTAAGGGGCGAGATAACGAGGCTTTTGAGGCCTACGGCAAGGGAATTGACTTGCTTTTAGCTCAGTTTTTAGAGCACCCAGCTATTTTTCAAGAGCTGATGAAGGATCTGCTAGCACGGTACCAGCGTTTGGCATCTACTCTTGGCCACATCGCCGTTTCGGAATCGGTGCATACAGCTGCGGCGGTTTTACAGGCCGTGCCTCCACTCGTCGATAAGCAACCACGCCATACCTCCGAAGGATAAGCCCCTTAGAACGTCTTGACCAGCAGTATGCTTAACGCGTGATGACGTCCTCACGGGAAGGGCTATTCCTGGAATTGAGGGATTGACGCGGAAAGATCTTTAAGATAGCTTGCCACGTCAAATCATACTAGACAGGAGGGTTATGGCAAAAACGTACTATGCTGCATGCTCAGAAAGAACTCCGCCGCATGTCGGGCAGGAGTGGGATGGTCCTCACAGGACAACAATGGAAGAGGCTGAGAAGGATGTTCAGGAGCACAAAAAGAAAACGGGCCACAGGGACGTAGCGGTGCTTTCGTACTGACTCGACCAAACCTCGTTTGTGTGTTGATTTGAGACTAAGAAAACAATTTATTTCGTGCTTTAGAATCTTTAAACGCTTAGGTCCTCTGTGCTTTGAGTCACGCTAAAGAATTGGTTAAGAGGCCTGAAGCAGATGCCGTTTGGGCTGTGCATAGTTTATACAGTGTTGCTGGCATTGATGTGTTTACATTTCCTTCATCGTATTCGGCTTCATGATTGCACGTTACATTTTTCGGTTAATAGACGTTCAGGAAGTTGTTTCGAGTTTGATGCGCGGTATCAGTTATGGGGGAGCAAAGAATAGCGTGCGTACTCCGATCTAGCTTGGGAACAAGTGAGGGGTGGAGTAGTCGCAGGGCAGATACCTGTCTTCTGCTGTGTGCCAGCGTTTGTTTTTGGTACATCTCCTCGCGGCCCACTGGATTATGTAGTGCTTGCGCATTGGCTGGTCTGCCGTGAATTGTTTGGTATCTGAGGACAGTTACAGTTCCGATTTTTCTAAGAGAGAGGACGAAGATGAAATCGTTTACCTGCTGCTTGGTGCTGCTCTTAGGCTCCACCACTCTCCTGGGACAGGAAGCACAACGCCAACAAGATCTCTGCCGTGATGTTCTGCAGCTCGCATTCTACGATCGTGCGTTCGATCTTGAAAGCTCCCACAGTGAGGTCGCTTGGACCGCATGGGCGTGTACAGCAAGTGACAACGATTTTCAGCTTGCATTTGATTCCAAAATGAAAGTGCCTCTCCTAGATGCGAATCTTTTGTTCGCAGAAGGTGAGTCTAAAGCGACGAGCAGAAGGAGTTGGCGAGAAACGAATTGCAAAGAGGATACGTTTCAGAGCCGCGACGACAAACTGATTTGGCGGGAACGCGAGACAGTTTCGCGTCATATGGGAACAGCAATTAGAGCGTGGGCGAAATGCATGGCCGATTCGTCGAAAGCTACGGCCCGTCGACACTTTCAGGTTCGTATCGAACCCGCCCTCAACTACGCTGAGTCTGGATCTTTTGAACTGCGCGTTTCAGGGGAACGCATAGTTAACGTGGAACCGCCGGCCCTAAGATTCGATATCAAAGGAGCAACTTGCGACGAGCTCTCAGGATGGATCTCTTCTGATTCACTGCAAGGAAATCAGAATTCGTACCGGTGCAGAAGAACACGAATCGAGAATACGAAGCAGTGTCCCGCCGGAAGTACGTTCCGGAATGGCCTACAGGAACTATCGGTAGATGTTGATTTCGCTTATTACTTCCATCGAAGATACTGGAAGCCTGATCGGGCGCATATGGCATTGGTGCCTGCGCGGGAGTCAACGTGTTTCTGTGATCTGGCGCCAGCCATAGCTCCGAACTTTAATTCAGATCCAGCTAACTGTGGTTCTTGTGCGGCAACTTGCGGGGATGCAACAGGCACTCAGCGCGGTGCTCAATGCTCGGTCGGAACTTGCACGAAATGCGTGTTTCAGGGGCCGTCTGTAATTCAGACAGGAGGTTCCTTTCCACTGTCCTGCAAAATGAAACCGAATTCCACAGTACGGGTGAGCATTTCGGGGGACATTGTGATGGGCCCTCCCGATGTGAATGGTAATGCACTCGCCAAGGAGACAACCACGGAGATAGTGCTGATGGGAAAAACGTTGAAAGCAGAAGCGAACGTCGGGGGACCCGGGGCACAGCACTATCATCCACGCGTACAGGCGACTTCCACTGAAGAGATTCAGTTAGATTCCGAGGGTACGGTGAATGCCACCTTGAAAATGGCGAGGTGCGTCTGGGCTCATAAACTGGTCCCTTGCAAGTTCGATGGGGGTGCCTCCATGACTGATTGGGGAACTGGCAAGCCTGTAATTATTCAGATAGAAGAAGTACGCGCCCGGCCGGGACCTAACAACGCGAAGCCCTAGGGACGGCGTTCCTTCACGACGGCTTGCGCTGGCTGCCTTGCTGTGCTCCCATGGCGCTGTGAGCCCAGGTGGCCAGTGTGAGATTGGCGAGGGAGGCCTTTCTA
>JBFXAV010000502.1:0-2867 GCA_050183935.1 Candidatus Korobacteraceae bacterium
CGAGTCCTCATGACTGACCAACGGCTGTGTGGTCTTCAGTGAACCCTTAAGCCGCTGCACGGTGAGGAAGCCATCTGCTATCTGCGACCGCTCCAGTTTT
Source organism: Candidatus Korobacteraceae bacterium (assembly GCA_050183935.1). Taxonomy (GTDB): domain Bacteria; phylum Acidobacteriota; class Terriglobia; order Terriglobales; family Acidobacteriaceae; genus DASZRZ01. The sequence continues at coordinate 101 of JBFXAV010000502.1, forward strand.
GTTACCTCACTCGCTCTGAGCCCATGCCAGAAGGCGACCAGGATCATCAGCCAGTCCCGTTCGCTCTCTGCCCGGGCATGGTGGAGTAAACTATGCAGCTCATCCCGCGTGAGGTGCTGCATGGATTACCCGACACTCGCTGATCACCGCCAAAAGTGCGGCCTCGAACTACTCCAGTTTCAGGCTGTCCAACTGCGCGTTTGTGGGGAATGGGAGAGCGCAATGCAGTGCATGGAATGCGGCATCGTTCTCGGTAACGGAGGCGTCCCCTTGCTCCCTGACTCCGTCGTCGAGCGTGGCTTGCTTGAGATCGAACCCGGCTCGTAACAATTCCCCATATTGTTACGTCCGCAGCTTAGTCCCGGATCACGCGCTGGTTGGTCTCGTCCTCAGCCTTTGAAGTTTCCGCCGGCAAGGCCAGAATCAATCCCCGGGTGTGAGGCGACCGCCGCCACACCACAATCGCCATGGTGGATCCGGCAATCAATCCGGCGCCCAAAGCCTCCGGCATCGGACGGTGCGCCACCAGGGCGGAGCCCATGGCAAACGAGCAGCTCAGCCAGTAGGAGCACACCAGGCTGAGCACCAGCTTGGTCCACTCATTGATCTGCCGGAAGCGAATGAACTTCTCGATCGCTCCGAACAGGTCAATGTTGATGCCGACCATCTAGCTGCTCTGGGTAGTACTGCCCGTGCCGAAGAACGTCTGCCACAGCCCATGCACTCCTGAAGCAAGGACGGTAATCACAGCAACAAGAGTGCCCGCGGTAAAGAGCTGTTCCGGCTGCAACCCGACGATCACCCCGAGAACAGAGAGTGCCAGGTTGAATACCACGGCGCCCTTGCCGCTCAGGCCAGGGAAGATGTAACGCTTCAGGGCCTGCAGCAGGGTGAATACAGCAGTGGCCAGCCCCAGTACCTTCGCCGGCAGGGGGATCACCTCAGGAGCCGGAGCCGGTGCTCCCTGCAAAGCAACAAGAGTCGCCGGCACGCGTGCCAGCGACAAGACGCCCATCACGCACATTGAGACTCTGAAGAGCGTCTTCATCGTTAACCCCTTCGTTAATTGCATAACTGCATACCACCTGCATAACAATGCGATTACGCCGGGGGGCAGTAGGTCCACACCCACGGCCGCGGACGTCCCGGCGCCGCCGGCAGATCATCCAGGTGCAGGAACCGCGACCGATGAGGCCCGTGCTGCCGCAATCCAATCCCGGTCATGCCGAAGCGAGCAGCAGCCTCCAGGATCGCCATGGCGCGGAATCCATACACCAGCAGATCCACCGCCCGCCCAGTCGTGTGCGGGCCATCGCTGCCGGTCGTAGCCACAGCCTGGTTGTGCCGCGGGCATCGATAGGCGCTGGAGACGATGAAGGCGAAATCCAATTCGATCCGCAGGTCCACCAGCCGGCGCAGGAAGGCGTCCTTCATCTGTTGTTCACCGCATCCACAGCGGCAGGCGAGCTCGGCATCGCTGAAGAACTCATGCCAGAAGGCCTTCACGCGATCTTTCCCTTCATGTAGTGAATGTCGGCGGTATGCGTACTGACTGTGCCTTCCACGGAACCGAGGCGGCGTTCATGCTCCCGCAGCCGCGCCCAGAAAATTCCGGCATACACCGCCAGCCCGAGCAACTGCACGAGCACGGTCACCACGACAGGAGTCCAGGGGTTCATTGGGGGGTTCATTGGAAAAGGTGTGGAAATGCAGGAAAGGTTTCGCTAGAACTCGGCCATCCCGGCCGTCAGCGCGCACATCGCGCAGATCTTCACCTTCGAGCCCACGGGCCGCAGGAACTGCCGCGGACACCATTCGCATCCTTGCAGTGTGAAGGCCTGTGCATCCGCGGGAGCCTTGGGGAACTCCGGAGCGATCAGGCAATCTTCAGCTTCGCGCGTATCGGGTGCGGGCTGTTTTCCGCTGAGCACCGCTTCGGCGATTTCTCTTGGCGTTCGCATCCATCTCCTCGGCCGGCAGCATGCCGTAGGCGAGCGCATCGCCGCCGAGCGTGTCCTCGACCATCAGCCGTTTCTTCATGGTTGGCTTCGCCGAGGCGGTAGCGATCGCAGACGCGTAGGGCGGCCTGAAACAGCGACTCAAAGCTCAGATCTTCAAAGCTCATGCCGCAATTACTCTTTGTCTTTGCGGTCCAGCTTGAGCGAGGGCGACGACTCGCGGAACGTGACCGCCTGGTGGAACAGCTTGCGCAGGTTGCGCGGGGAACCTTCCGGAAGCACTCCGGAAAGCAGGGCCATCGCCCCCCTGGCCACGTTGTACTTGATGACCTCGCTGAACAGGCACTCAAACACCTGTGGCTCGCACACCTGCTTCAGCGACTGGACCTCTTTGTCGTGGACCTCAACCCGCTGCGAAACCGAAGCGGTCAGCTTCCAGGAATCGGTCTCCAGCCGGCGCGACTTCTCCGCCCGCGGCGGCACCGACCCGAAGGCCTGTACCTGATAGAGCAGTTCCGCGCGCAGCTCGTCGGCCTCCGCTTCCAGCTGCTTCATACGGCTGGCCTTGGCATCGAGTTCGGCGGGCGTCAGACGGCGAATGGTTTTAGGCGCTTCGGTGGCTGGAGTCATGGGCGCAGCAATGCCTCGTTCTTCCTTCTCGCCGACCGCGCCCGGCTCGAAGTGTTTGCACTGGTTTCGGTGCTTCCGATTATCGCCGAGGTTGGCAAGCGATCGGGTCATCCCGCGCGGGTTGCGCGGCGGTCGTGCTGGCTGCGATAGTGCCGCAGCTTGATCTCAACCTGGCGAAG
>JBFXAV010000503.1:0-2862 GCA_050183935.1 Candidatus Korobacteraceae bacterium
AACCATCATCTTCCGCCGGCGTTTCGTGGCATCGCCATTGCTGGCTTCCTGGCAGCATTCATGTCAACCGTCGCCACCCAGTTGAACTGGGGAGCCTCTTATCTGGTTTCGGATTTCTACCGTCGTTTCCTCAAGGCGGATGCCAGCGAGGCCCATTATGTGCGTGCCTCGCGGGTAGCCACGGTGGTGTTAGTGGTCGCTGCCGCCTTCGTTTCCGCCCAACTGGCGACCATTCGCGGTGGATGGGAGTTTGTCCTGGAAGTCGGCGCAGGCACCGGAGGCGTATACCTGCTGCGCTGGTACTGGTGGCGCATCAACGCCTGGAGCGAGATCTCAGCCATGATCTCTGCTCTGGTTATGGCCGCTGCCCTGCGATGGGTTGCTCCGTTCAGCGGCGAAGGTGCGGTGATGTTCGCCAAGAGCGCGCTGGCAACCACGGCGGTGACCACCGTGGTCTGGATCGCCGTAACTTTGCTTACGCCTCCTGAACGTGAGGAAGTCCTGGTGCGCTTCTACCGCCAGGTGCGACCCGACGTGCGTGGCTGGAAGCCCATTGCCGCGCTCGCCGGAGCAGGCCCGCACCACCGCGACCTTGGACCGAATCTCGCCGCCTTCGCTTTAGGAACGCTCATGGTGTACCTGGCGTTGTTCGGCACAGGGAAACTTGTTCTGCGTCAGCCGTTGCCGGGAGCAGTCATGCTCACAGCATCCGCCGTGTGCGCGCTGTTGTTGTATTGGAATCAGTCGCGGCGAAACTGGGAGGACACTGGCGTTTCGGCGAAAGAGGGAAAGTCGAATGATCTGCGTGGAAAGCAGGAACGAAGTGCCGCAACACCGCGCGCCTGAGATCGCAAAAAACCAGGATGAAAGCCTACGTCCGAGGCTTACGAAACGAGCTGTGCAACCGTGGTCGTAAGATCGGAACTCGGCGCGCACTTGGAGACGAAGGCATCAATGCACTTGGGAGCATCCTCCGGAAGCCACGGTAACGAGGAGACAATCATCACCGGCACGCCGGGCCGGATTCGCTTCATGGCCTCCGCCAGTTCGCCTCCGTTCATGCGCGGCATCTGGTAGTCAAGAATCGCCGCCTCTACCTCCGGGTGGGTGCGGAATAGCTCCAGCCCTTCTTCGGGCGCTCCAGCCACGATCACCGTAAACCCCGCCAACTCCAGAAACTGTCGCCGAAGTTCCAGGCTGCTGGCGTCATCATCGACGCAAAGCACCACTCTTGCCTTTTCGTCTGGTTTTCCCAGGGTCACCATACCAAGCCTGCCACCTGCCCACTTACAGGAGAGCAGGTACGGGGCCATACCAGCGACATCGCAATATGAATGGTTTACGAATAGAAGACTGACGAAAACTGTAGTTTTTTGCCGTCTTTCGGAGTTCCGCGTCCACATCAAAGCGGCACTCTACTACTTAGTTTGGACTAGTTAAGTCTCGCCGCTGCAAGGAGCTGCCCGTCATCATGCTTACCACCAGTCCTACTACCAGCACGGCCAAGACCCCGATGGGATTGTGCCAAAGAAACGAGATTTCGCGTGTCCGGGGATGAAGCGCCACCACAGCCACCACTCCCATGCCGCCCAGCAATCCGAAGAACGCTCCGTGACCAGTGGCGCGCCGGAACACCAGCGCCAGCACGAAGACCCCCAGCAGCGAGCCGTAGAAGAACGATCCGAAGCGGTTGACTACTTCGATGAGCGAGCCCAGTCCGGCCGCAAAGGTCGCCACAATGCACGCGAAAATTCCCCAAAAGCCGGTAGCCAGCCGCGAAACTCGCAGATACTCCTGGTCAGTGGCTTTAGGACGAAGCAGCCGACGGTAAATGTCGATGACCGTTGCGGTTGCCAGAGAATTCAGTTCGGCGGCCACGCTCGACATGGCGGCCGCGAAGATTGCCGCGATCATCAAGCCCACCAGCCCAATCGGCATTGCGGTGGTGATGAACGTGGGAAAAACATAGTTCACGTCGGGCGTGGGAGTGTCCCCGGTCATGCCCCGGTAGCCACCGTCCCCAGTGACTTCTTGCACCAGCCCCGCCGCACGTTGCCGCACATTCTGCAGTTCACGGTTTGAGGCCAGAAAGGTTTCCCTTGCCTGCTGCTGCTCGGCCTGGTTGCTGGTACTCATCGCAACGGAGGCCTCCCTGCGGGTTTGGAACGTGCGCGCAAACTCTGATTCCAATTCATGGAACTCGCCTGCACGCGCACTCCGCTCAATCCGCTCGGCATGAACGCGGTTGAACAGCATGGGAGGCTGGTGAAACAGGTAGAAGACAAACACCAGCACGCCGGTCAGCAAAATCAGTGACTGCAAGGGAATCTTGAAGTAAGCGCTCATCAGCAGCGAGCTGCGCCCCTCGTCCACCGACTTCGCCGTGAGGTAGCGTTGTACCTGGCTCTGGTCACATCCGAAGTACGACAGCATCAGGAACAGTCCGCCCAGCATTCCCGACCAGAAGGTATAGGTCTGACGCAAGTCAAACTGGAAGTCCAGGGTTTGCATCCGACCGGCCGCTCCGGCCAGCTTCAATGCGCTGCCGATTCCAACTTCTTCAGGAAACCCGGCGATCAACGTAATCACTGCGGCCAGCACACCCGCCACAATCACAACCATCTGCTTGACGTCCGTCCACGTCACCGCCTGCACGCCGCCCAGCATGGTGTAGATCACGGTGGGCAGGCCTATGGCAAGGATCGTGAGCGTAAGATTCCAGCCCAGGATGATGGAAAGAATCACCGCCGGCGCGGCAATGATTACCCCTCACGACAGTCCGCGTGTAAGCGGGTACTGCAGGCTGGCCAGCGTGCGCGGCTTCACGTCAAAGCGGCGCTCCAGGGATTCGTTTGCGGTGTT
>JBFXAV010000504.1:0-2856 GCA_050183935.1 Candidatus Korobacteraceae bacterium
CGTCATTTGCCCATCTGTGATGGGAGGAAACTCAAGGGGCTGATCTCATTACGTGACATCCTCATGCGCGAAGTCCTGGAAAAGGACGGCGAGGTGCGCATGATGCGCTCTTACATCGCGCAAAGCTAGTCGACCCATTATCCGTCCCGCGATATCCTGAGCGAAGGCGAAGGACCCCTACAAGGCCGGATAGAAAGCAGTGCTTGTGTGCTTCTCACGGTCCAGATCACTGGCTGGTTTCGCGGTACGGGCTTGATTAGAACTTCCTTGGCAGAGATCATCTCAGATCGCAGCTTTCGATCCATCCCGTTCTAAGTCGCACGCTTTCTCCCGAAGTGGTCTCACGTATCTCTCCTCGATGCTAAAATCGCAGGGTTTGCATGTTGACCGAAACTGTAATCCGGGAACTTCGTAGCATTGCCGGTGCGGAGGCTGTTCTCGACCGTCCGGAAGACCTCATGCTCTACGAGTATGACGGAGGGCTCTCCACCGGCTCGCCGAAAGTTGTGGTGCTTCCCCGCAGCACCGAGCAGGTTGCGCAGATTGTCAGGCTCGCTGGCCGGGAGGGCATTCCCATCGTGCCACGCGGCGCCGGGACCGGCCTGAGCGGGGGAGCCATTGCGCGCAATGGCGGCATCGTCATCGGCTTTGCCCGCATGAACCGCATTCTTGAGTTTGACGTGCCAAACCTGCGTGCCGTGGTCCAGCCAGGGGTGGTGAACTTCGAACTGTCGCAGGAGGCGGGGCGCTACGGGCTCTACTTCGCGCCTGATCCGTCGAGCCAGAAGGCCTGTACCCTGGGCGGCAATGTGGCGGAGAACTCCGGTGGCCCGCACACGCTCATCAGCGGCGTGACCGTGAACCATGTGACTGGGCTGACGGTAGTGCTGCCAGACGGACGCATTGTGCAGTTCGGCGGGAAGGCGGCGGACAACTGCGGCTATGACCTGACAGGGTTCTTCATCGGTTCGGAGGGGACGTTGGGCATTGCTACGGAAATCATTGTGAAGCTCACGCGCCTTCCGGAAGCCGTAGAGACTTTGCTGGCGATCTACAACACCGTGGATGATGCCGCCAAAACTGTCACGGCGATCACCGCTACCGGTATTACTCCGGCAGCGCTGGAGATGCTGGATGGCTGGACCCTGCGCTCCGTTGAAGAGGCCACGCATGCCGGGTATCCGCTGGACGCGAATGCCGTGTTGCTGATTGAGATTGAAGGTCTGCGTGAAGCTGTGACTGAACAGGCCGAGGATATCCGCCGCGCCTGCCTGAGCCAGGGAGCGCGCGAAGTACGCCGCGCAGCCACGCCTCAGGAACGTGAATTGTTATGGAAGGGACGCAAGAACGCCTTTGGCTCTCTTGGTCGCTTGGCGCCTGCATACTACACGCAGGATGGCGTAGTCCCGCGCACCCGCATAGCCGAGGTCCTGCGCTTTGTGAACGACGTTTCCGAAAAGTACAAGCTTGCCATCGGCAACGTGTTTCACGCCGGGGATGGCAACCTGCATCCGTGCATTCTGTTTGATCCCCGCGATCCCGACCAGGTGCATCGCACGCATCAGGCAGGAAACGAAATTCTGCGCTACTGCATTGATGTCGGCGGCTCGATTACCGGCGAGCACGGAGTGGGCATGGAAAAGAGCGAGATCATGTCCGAGCTGTTCTCCAGCGACGATCTCGACGTGATGAAACGCATGCATGACGCGTTCAATCCCAACTGCCTGCTGAATCCGCAAAAGGTGTTTCCTACCAGCCGGAGCTGCCGCGAAACCAGGCAGTCAGTGCATCCGGCAACGGCAGGTGGACTGTGAGTGCCCGGGCCGTGGCATCCGATGTGGCCCGCGAGCTGGCATCGCTGGTTGGCGAAAAGAACGTAAGCGATGCTGCGGCGGAGCTTCAAGGGTTCGCGATCGACGGCATAGTCCCGCGCCTTTCTGTGCATCCGGGTACGCCCGCGGAAGTGGCGGAGGTACTCCGTTTCTGCCACGCCAATGATCTTGTGGTTGCGCCATGCGGCGGAGGCACCGCGCAGGCCATCGGGCAAACTCCGGCGCATGTGGATGTATTGCTCCGTACAACGCGCCTCAAAGAAGTTGAGCACTACGACCCCGGCGACCTCACCATCGGTATTGGCGCTGGAACCACCATCGCTGAATTGCACGCGCGAATCACTCCCAACCGGCAGGTATTTCCTCTCCTGGTTCCGCAGGCAGAGCAGTCCACCGTTGGAGGCGTGCTGGCGCGGTCGGCTCATGACCCGCGACGGCTCGGGTACGGTGCAATACGGGACTTCTGCATAGGTATTCGCTTCGTCACAGCCGACGGAAAGATTGCCAAGGCGGGCGGGCGCGTGGTGAAGAACGTGGCCGGTTACGACCTGATGAAGCTGATGATTGGCAGCTATGGGACTCTGAGCGTGATTGTGGGCGCCAGCTTCAAGCTGTTTCCGCAGCCGCGGCAGACGCGCACGTTTGGAGCCCCATTTGCCGCGCTGGAGGCCGCGCTGGCATTTCGCGACAGCATCCTAAAGTCCCAATTGTCGCCAATGGCGCTGGAGTTGCTGTCTCCGGAGGCGCAGGTGCTGCTCGGGGCATCGCTCCAGGGAGCCGAGTCCGGATGGCTGGTATTGCTGCGGGCGGCGGGAACAGACGCTGTGCTCGATCGCTATGGGCGTGAACTGGGCGGGGCAGTTGTCGCACAGATTGAGGGCACCTCCGAAGCGAGCCTGTGGGAGCGCGTGACGGGATTTGTTCCTGCGCTGCTCGGCCAGGAGCCGAATGCCATGCTGCTGCGAATTTCCGTGCCGATTGCCGCCACGGGTGCCGCGGTGCAGGCAGGTACGCAGAATGCCGC
>JBFXAV010000505.1:0-2847 GCA_050183935.1 Candidatus Korobacteraceae bacterium
AAAATTCGTCTGGGGCATTTTACTTTCCGCAGACAGTTGCGTTTACTTGGACACGCCGCCATTCACGTGGCACCAAACTGAGTTGCTATAAGCGTTCCACGTTCATCACCCAAACAAGAACAGCCAGTTTATTAACCTGGCTGTTGAATCCGCAACTCCACTAAACAATTTGCGTCGAGCTAGTTTCCGGGCGGCTGATCCACTTGGTAATAGTGGACCTGGCCTTCCTTGCTACGCGGCGTCATGGCCATGCGGATGCTTCTGCCGGTGTTGGGGCAGCTAGTGGCACGGTGCCAGCGTTCTTCATTGGCATTGAGCACGTCACCATACTCGCCGTGGACCACCCCTACGCCGGAGATCAGCGCGCAGACATTGCCGTACACGTTTAGCCAGAGCTCTACCATGTTCGCGTGGAAGTGTCCCCAGCTCGTCGGTGGAGGCAGTTCCGTGATGTTGTTCCCGATGTTCAAGTTGGAGGAGGTATGGCCGTCATACAGGAAGCGCTCGCCCCTGCGATCCGACGCGCCATATTCGTCCACGTTGAAGAACGGCACGTTGAAGGAATCATAGCCGCCAGTGGAGGTGATCCTGGTCTTGATGTACTTGTAGCCGGGAACTGGCGTCGGGGTTTCGCTTTCCGGATAGGAGGGCACCTGTCCCGCGGGCGTCGTGCGATAAAAAATTACCGGCTCAGTTCCGACGGTCTCAATGCAGTAGGAGAGGCGCGGCGCCACGTTGAACACCCAGCCCTTCGGTAGCACTTTAGGTTCCTGTCCATCGATCGTGATCTTCATCTGGCCCCGATAAACCCAGCCCCACGCGCGGTCATCGGCGTAGAACATGCACTTGGTCTTGTCACCCGGAGCCATCTGGACGTAACGGCCATCGAAGTCGCGCGTCAGTATCACCTTCTGTTCCCAACGCGGCTGTCCCTCATGCGCCTTGAGAATGTCCTTGATGTGCCAAATAGGCTTATTCGGGCCCGTGTAAGGCGTTTCCGGATCCTTCTGCGCCGCCCAGACAATGCGGGTGGGACCATTCTCAGCGCCGGGCTGAGACCACCAGTTTTCCTGGCGGGCGCCACGCCCACGACCACGGCCGGATTCTGCGGACGCGGCCGGAGTCTGCGCAAACGCAGGCGTCGCGCTCAGAACAAGAACCAATGCGAGCAGGGCCGATGTCGGAGATCTCATACATGCCTCCCAGCATTTTTATGGTTAGGGAATGGTAAGCCAAATGGGCTAAGACTATACCACCCGATCGCGGTTTCGTTCGTCGATATCGAATAAAAAGATATCGAATAAAAAACTGTTCTCTGTTGGTCCCCGGAATCTCAAAAAAACGTAAGGGCACAGATGTTGCGTGCGCTTTTCGGAATTCCCGATTGCGCATGAAAATGAACCTCCCGCGTGCATATGATGGGGATGCGCAGGCGATTATCCACGCCGCGTTACATTCCGAACCACGGTCAGCACTTTGCTCACCTCGCGCAGCCACAGCACAGAGCTGGCAACCGCAATGCAATACAGCCAGTCGCCCAGCGTCAGGCTTACGGTCGAGAATGCCTGCTGCAAAAAAGGTGCATAGATCACAGCCACGTGGAGCAGCAATGACAACGCAATTGCGGCCCAGAGCCAGCGGTTCCTGAACAGTTTTACGAATGCGCTTTGCTCATCGGAGCGGGCGTTCAGGCTATTAAAGAGCTGGAACATCATCAAGGTCGTGAATGCCATGGTTTGCGCGTAGGGCATATTTCCCGATCCCTGAATCCATCCTCCCGGCAGTGAAGCATCCATGACGAACAGCGTTCCGGCGGTCATGACGATTCCGACAAAAAAATTTCCCGCCCACATGGACCTTGTGATCACACCTTCTTCCGGCGGGCGTGGAGGCTGGTTCATCACGTCATCCGTAGGCGGGTCCACACCCAGGGCAAGAGCGGGCGCACCGTCAGTGACAAGATTGATCCACAGGAGTTGCGTTGCCATCAGGGGAAGAACGATTTTTCCCGCTTCGGCACGCAGCCCGATCACATTTGCCAGCAGGACACCGAAGAACATGGTCATGACTTCCCCGATGTTCGAGGAAAGCAGGTAACGCAGGAACTTGCGAATATTCGAGAAGATGGCACGGCCCTCTTCAACCGCGGCGACAATGGACGCAAAGTTGTCATCCGCCAGCACGATATCGGAGGCTTCCTTGGAAACATCGGTGCCGGTAATTCCCATGGCGACGCCGATATCCGCTGTCTTGAGAGCAGGGGCATCATTCACTCCGTCTCCGGTCATGGTCACCACTGCCCGGTTGCGCTTGAGCGCCTTCACGATCCGGAGCTTGTGCTCAGGATTCACGCGAGCGAATACAGAAGTAGTCTGGGCGGCTTCGGCCAGTGCATCGTCGGACATGGCCTCGAGTTGGGCGCCGGTGATTGCACTGCCGTCGTTCACAATTCCAACCTCGTTGGCAATGACGACGGCCGTTTTGGGATGATCCCCCGTAATCATGATGGGACGTATACCTGCCCGTTTAGCACGAGCGACTGCATCCTTTGCTTCCTCGCGGGGCGGATCCATCATGCCGATCAGTCCTGCAAAAATCAGATCTTGCTCTGCGCTCTCGTCCAAGGACTCGGGCCGTCTGTGATCCGGCAGCAATCGGAAGGCTACCGCCAGAGTGCGCAGCGCCTGCGCTGCCAGTTGCTCATTCATTTCCCGAATCTTTTCGCGGCGGGCATCGGTCAGCAGCCGCGGTTGTCCCCCAACCAGTTCCTGGGAGCAGCGCGCCAGCAACACATCCGGAGCGCCTTTGGTAAACATGAGGATACCGCCGCTTCTCTCCGCATCGGTG
>JBFXAV010000506.1:0-2846 GCA_050183935.1 Candidatus Korobacteraceae bacterium
CGCGCCAGCCTTCTGCCATATCCCTCCTATGCTTAAAAACCTCGATATTGACCAGATCAGCCAGCGAATTACGCGGCTGGAATGCGAAGAAGACAAGCTGTGGCGCATCAGCCTGCTGTTTCTTGCGCTGCTGGGAACTGCGCTCGCGGCTGCGGTGTGGCACGAGTTTGCCAATATTCCCCAGAACCTCCAGGTGATTCCGCTGGGAGCGCTGGTTTTGGCTGTGCTCTTCTCGTTTTATGCCGCTGGGCGGCGGCGCGAGTTGGCGGACCTGCGCGGCATGGTGCGGGGTATTCAGGAAACGGTGTCAGCGCCACCAACCCAGGAGCAGCTCGGGCAACTGGTGCAAGCCATTACGGAGTCGCAGCGCAACTACCGCGAGCTGATCGACAGCTTCGATGAAGTGATCGTCACACTCTCTGTGCATGGGATTATCCAGGCAGCAAACCGCGCTTTCACGCGGTTTCTTGATAGGGAGTTCTCCGAAATCGTTGGACATAGCATTGAGGAGTTCCTGTTGGAACCCACACGCGAGCAAGCGGACCGCGTCCTGGAGAAGTTTGCCGACCGAAGGAACTGGTCGGGCATGCTGCGGCTTCGCCTGAAGCGGAATGGCGAGCTGCGGTACTTTGAGTGTGTCCTGAATCCAATTTGGAACGAGCACGGGGAACTCACGGCAGTGAGCGTGCTGGCGAGTGACGTGACCCACGACCGCGAGCGTGAAACGCAGTTCAGCGAACTGTTTGAAAGCCTGCCGCAGGGTGTCTTTCTCAGCGCACCTGATGGCAGACTGCTTGACTGCAATGCCGCCCTGGCAACGATGCTCGGATATGAGAGCAAAGCGGAAGTGCTTACCGCCCTTCCCGAAGCGCTCTACTTCAGCCCTGCAGAGCGCGCAGAGGCCTTGCGTGACACAAGCGCGCCTCTCCCATTTCGCGACACGGTGTTGCGTCATCGAACCGGACGGCCGGTGCACTGCATCGAAAGCTCCCGTCCGGTGTTTGACGGCGCAGGCAAGCTACTACGCCACCAGGGTGTACTCATCGACGTAACTGGGCAGCGCGGCAGTGAAAGCCATATGCAGGAACAGCACCGCTTCCTGGAGCGGTTAGTTGAACAGTTCCCGGATGTGGTGGTAGTCGTGGATCGAAACGAAGCCATAACCTTTGCCAATGCCCGCCTGCGGGATGTTTTCGATTACAGTCCGGAGTCGATCGTGGGAGAACCCATGAATGCCGCAGGATCGCCTATCGCGGGCGAGTCATTCCGAAAATTGTTCGCAGCGATGCTCGCCGGGAAGGTGGAGGACGGTACTGCGGAGTACATGGCCCAGCACCGCGACGGCAGTTGGCGGGCCGTGCGGACCAGTGCCCGCGCGATCCGTGAAGAAGACGGGCAACTGACGTGCGTGCTGGCCTGCACCCGCGATGTAACCGGGTTCCGGCAAATGGAGCGGCAACTGATCCAGACAGAACGGCTGGCCGCCATCGGGCAGATGATCGACGGCTTTGCCCACGAATTGAACAATCCACTCACTGCGATCGTAGGATCCATTGATTTGCTGGAAGGAAATCTTGATGAGAACGCGGCTCGCAAGCTTCAGATGCTGAAAGAGCAGGCGAAGCGCGCAGTTTCCATCGTGCAGAACCTGCTGTTCTTCTCACGCCCACCGGTTCCCGGCGGGGCACGCCTGAACCTGAGCGAAGTGGTGCAGCGCACGATCGCGCTACAGGAGCACTCGTTGCTGCTCAATCACATTACAGTGGACTTTATCCCGGAGCCGGCGCTGCCTCCGGTTCTGGGCGATCCCAATCAGCTTATGCAGGTGTTCCTCAACCTGCTGATCAACGCGGAGCAGGCCATTCGGGAGGTGCGCGACCGCGGAACCATACGAATCCGGCTGGGCACAAACAATCAGAAGGTGTGGGTCAGCATGCAGGACGATGGCCCAGGGATTACGCAAGAGACGATCCAGAAAATGTACGACCCGTTTTACACCACCAAACGCCCTGGCCGTGGCATGGGACTTGGCCTTAGCGTCTCGATTGCCATCCTGAAGGAATACTCAGGCACCATCGACGCACAACCGGGCCCGGGAGGCGGAGCTGTGTTTACGGTGTCGCTGCCCCTCAAGCGCGAGACAGCAACCATCTCGACGCAAGCGGTACAGCAGGCGTAGGTAACCAGGCACTCAGACCCTCTCCACAGCCATGGCGACGGCGTTACCCCCGCCCAGGCACAGTGCGGCAATCCCCTTCCGCAGGTTGCGCCGTTCCAGCTCGTACAGCAACGTCACCAGCACGCGAGCGCCACTGGCGCCTATGGGATGCCCCAGGGCCACCGCCCCGCCGTTGACGTTGACCTTCTCAGGAGGCAACCCAAGCTCGCGAATCACGGCAAGGGCCTGGACGGAAAATGCTTCATTGAGTTCGTAGAGGTCAACTTCGTCCGGCTTCCAGCCGGTCTTGGCCCAAAGCTTTTGTACCGCTCCGACTGGGGCCATCATGACCCAGGCAGGATCGATACCGCTGGTAGCTTGCGCCACAATGCGCGCCATCGGCCTGATGCCCAGCGAGTCCGCCTGAGATTTGGTGGTAACGACCACGGCGGCAGCGCCGTCATTCACACCGGGCGCATTCCCGGCTGTGACGGTGCCGTCTTTCTTGAACGCGGGCTTCAATGCTCGCAGATTCTCTCGGCTGGTGTCTTCGCGCGGGCTTTCATCTTTATCGAACAGCACTGGAGACTCGCCCTTCTGTTTCGCGGGAAGCTCCACGGGAATTATTTGCGACTTGAAGTGGCAGTCCTGGATTGCGCTGATCGCGTTGCGGTGTGACTGGACGGCA
>JBFXAV010000507.1:0-2844 GCA_050183935.1 Candidatus Korobacteraceae bacterium
CTTTGCGGGATCAAGCGGCTTCAAGAGGTAAAGGTCAGAAGAAAACTCTACCCGACCATTGGCATTGCGCGGGGCCAGCCCCACGTCAGTGATTGCATGATTGGCCGCCAGTTGCGGATCGACGGCAAAGTACACCTTGCCGACAAGGCGCACGTACGGCCCCACCGCGCCGAAGGATTTTCCATCCAGGACTTTGGATTCTTCGGTGATCTCCACCCGAACCACCTCGGCGGAGGCAATCGAGGCGGCGCAGAGCACAAGCGAATAAATCGCTGAAAAAAAGACCGGCTTGAACTGAGCTTTGCGAATCATGGGCTTCCTTAGAAGAATCTCTGGCCCTTGAATCTGTTGTTGCATATCGACCGGGCGCCATTCCCCGCAGTCCCGGCAGCCGACCAGCGACATGGTAGGAGCACTCCGCGGAAAGGTCAACGCAAGTTATGCCAGCAACGCTTGCAACATTGGAGCCACATCCGCATGCGGTAGAATCCCGCAGGAATTCATGACTCCGGCAATCCTCTCACTGCTTGGTCTGTTGGTAGCCCTGGCGCTCTCCATGACTTCACGGATCAACGTGGGCTGGATCGCCCTTGCCTTCGCTTGGCTCATTGGCGTGTATGGCGCAGGACTCACGCCTGAAGCGGTGATGTCGGGCTTCCCGGTGTCACTGTTTCTCACCCTTGCCGGAGTTACGCTGCTGTTTACAGTGGCGGATTGCAACCACACACTGGAATCCCTTGCCAACCGCGCTGTCCGGCTCGCAGGTGGCCGTGTGAGCGCGATTCCGCTCCTCTTCTTTTTGATGGCGTGCGCGCTCTCGTCCGTAGGGCCGGGCGCAGTGTCCACGGTCGCGCTTTTGATCCCGCTTGCCATGGTTGTAGCCCATCGCGTCAGCATTTCGCCACTGCTCACCGCGCTCATGGTTGCCAATGGCGCCAATGCCGGGAATCTTTCGCCATTCTCCTCGGTAGGCATCATCGCCAATGGAGCCATGGCCAAGGCTGGTTTAGTCGGGCATGAAGGTCGCGTCTGGTTCGCTAACTTCGCCGCCCACGTGATAGTGGCTGCGGTCGCCTACCTGTGGCTTCGGCCACGCAAGACTGCTCCGGAGGAAGCTTCGGCTCCGAGTCTTTTGGAAATCCCGCCGTTCACCGGTCGCCAGCGGCTCACGCTGACTCTCATTGTGCTTTGGATTGCGGGCGTCCTTGGCCTGAAACTCAGCCTCGGACTCTCGGCCTTCACCGCGGCCGCAATATTGCTGGTCGCCAACGCCGCGGATGAGGCCTCCGCCGTTCGGCGCGTACCCTGGGGAATCATCATGATGGTTTCCGGCGTGTCCGTGCTCATTGCCTTGCTGGAAAAAACCGGAGGCATGGACCTGTTCGCATCCCTGCTGGGCCGGCTGGCTTCTCCTTCCAGCGTGAATGGAGTCATCGCCTTCGTCACGGGAGCAATCTCCACGTACAGCAGCACGTCGGGCGTGGTGTTGCCCACATTTCTGCCAACCGTGCCCGCACTGGTGCGGCAAGTTGGTGGAGGCGATCCGCTGGCCATCGCGCTTTCGATCAACGTGGGAGCATCTCTGGTAGACGTATCACCACTTTCCACTATCGGTGCATTGTGCGTCGCCGCGGTGGCCGAACAGGCTGCTTCGCGCAAATTGTTTCATTCCCTTTTGGTCTGGGGGATTTCGATGACAGTGGTTGGCGCTTTGCTATGCCAGATTTTTGCGGGATGGATTGCAAGAATGTGAAGCCACAGTCAAAGCAGGCCTGAGGCCCGCTCTAGCGGGATTGTGAGATCCGGCTAAAATGCAAGGCGGAACACAAGCTGGAGAGCAGCGCTGGCGGATTTGGCAAACGCTCTCGGACAACTTTGTTGCAAATGGAGTCTTGATGGCAAACAGCCGTGCGGCGGTTCTCGCAAAATACGAAGCTCCTCTGGAGCTTCGGGAATTTTCCGTACCCTCCAAACTTGAACCCGGAGCCGCCCTGGTGCGCGTGAAGCTTGCCGGGGTCTGCGGCACGGACGTTCATTTGTGGCATGGGCAGCTTTCACTGCCGCTGCCGGTGATTCTTGGACATGAATCGGTCGGTGTCGTCGAAGAGCTCTCCGGAGAAGTGCTTGACTGGACGGGTGAACCGGTACGCGTAGGCCAGCGCATTACCTGGAGCTCTTCCATTGTCTGCGGGCAGTGCTTCTATTGCCGCGTGAAGCGGCAACCCACGCGCTGCGCTCGCCGCAAGGCTTACGGAATTTCCTACAACTGCGAAGTCGCGCCTCACCTTCTCGGAGGCTATGCAGAGTACATCTATCTGCGCCCAGGTACCTCGATCTTTCCCATTCCCGACGATCTCTCCACGGAAGCAGTCGTGGGAGCGGGGTGTGCTCTCTCCACTTCAATTCACGGCATTGAGCGAATTGGAATCGAGTGGGGTGACGTTGTGGTAGTGCAGGGTTCCGGTCCGGTGGGACTCGCTTGTATCGCGCTGGCGCGCGACCGTGGCGCCAGCCGGGTGCTGGTGATCGGAGGCCCATCTCATCGCCTGGAGACGGCGCGGCAGTTCGGCGCCGATGAATGCATCGATATTTCCACCACCACGCCGCAACAGCGCTTAGAGCAAATATTGAAGGCCACCTCCGGATACGGCGCAGACGTGGTTCTGGAATGCGTTGGTATCCCCCAGGCAGTGAGTGAAGGACTGGATCTTTGTCGCGATGGCGGAAAGTATCTGGTGCTCGGGCACTACGGCAATGCCGGTACCATTGAGTTCAACCCTCACCTGATCACGCGTAAGCAGATGGTAATGGCAGGAGCCTGGGGCTTTGAACCGCGCCACACTT
>JBFXAV010000508.1:0-2841 GCA_050183935.1 Candidatus Korobacteraceae bacterium
CAGCGCCCCACCCCGCAAAGCGAAATAGCCGACTTCGCCGTCGGTTGCGGCGCCGAAGGTAACCTGTCCGCGACTGATGTCAGAACTCCAGACCAGTTCCCCATTCTTGTCGGGGTCGAAGGCCCACACTACGCCCGACTTCTGTGCCGCAACTACCAGGCTCTTGCCATTGGGCAAATCCACCAGCATTACGCCCGCGGAAAAGTCCACATCTGGCCCTCGGCTTTCAGGGCAGTAGTAGTCCTCGGGATAACCAACTTCCTTGCGTGTCCTTACGGCGCCGCCGCGTCCGCCGCGTCCGCCCCGCCCAGCCTGAGCAGGAGCGCCAGGTCTCCGGTTAGCGCCGCGCGGATAGTCGGCTGGCAACTTCATCAAAGCAGTCACCGCTCCGCAGTTGCCGCTGCTACGGACGTCCCCATGCAGCACCTGCTTGGTCCAAAGGGACTTGCCGGTGTCCATGTGTACTGCCATCACGGCATCCGAGCCGCCTACGTCAGGATCAGAGAATGCATTGCCGGTCGAGAAATAGACAGCCTTCCGCTTGGGATCGAGCGTCACCGCGCCCCACACGCCTGCGCCCGAAGGTCCCATGAACTTAATACCCGTGGAAGTTACCTGTGGTGTAGCGGGAGGCAGAGTGTAGTACTTCCAGATTTGCTTGCCAGTCGTTGCATCAAGCGCCACGACAATGCCGCGGAATGTGCAGCACTTGTGCGTAAAGCTGCCCGCCTCTGGCTCTTCCAGTGATGCCACGGCCACATAAACGCGTCCGTTATAGACCCTGACACCGGCTGTGATGCGTGAGAGCGGATGAGGATCAATCGGTACTGACCACAGAAGTTCCCCGTTCGACGTGTCCACCGCATACATGTCGCCGTGAATATCGCCGAAGAATGCTGCCATTTGCGACGACCCGGCCTTAACCGGGCCGATCATTGGAGTGCTGCGAACGCCCGCCTTGGCTTGAAAGGACCAGTACACACATCCAGTCTTGGGATCCAAGGCATACATGTACCCGGAGTCGGAGGTAATAAATAGCCTGTTGCCTACCACCACCGGTTGGCTATAGGCAGACGTAGTAATGGGAAGACCAAATGCCCATTTCAACTGAAGCCGGCCAACCGCCGCCGGTGACATATTTGCAGCCTTCGCGGTTTGATAGCGGGTGTTGTTCAGGGGGTCGGGACTCCATCCATTCCACGACGGCGTGGATGGAGCGCTCTTGGCGGCCAGGTCTGCCGGGCAGCGGTTCGACATGGTGTCGGCATCGCCGCTTACAGTCATACCCATCTTTCTGCCGCCCAGAGCTTCCGCGAGGGCGATCTTTTCTTCTTCCTTGATATTGGCGGCTTGCGTCTTCATGGCCCCGGTTGTCATCACCTCATAAATCTTCTCGGGGGTCAGTTTTTTGAGGATGTCGACAGTAGGCGCCTCTGGAATCTTCCCGTGGCAGCCCGTGCAGTAATACTGGAAAAGTTTGTACGAGGCTCCCTCGGAATTCCTTGTGGTTGGAGGTGGAGGCGCTCCCACTTGCGCCACTGCGGATCCGGACAGTATCACCAGGAGCAGGCACTTCAGAAGTCTCATAAACTCAATCTCCGTTTGTTTCACTAAATGCTTAAAACTCGTTTTTTCAGCGCCAGCTACTGCGAGGTTGTTTTTAACTTGGCGCTGGGAGTTGTATCCGACTCAAGATCGCCGAGCACAAACTGGATTCCATCGAGCATGACCTGGGACAATTCCGGCGACTGGAAGTAGGTTCCATGATGCCCCAGCGGCGTATAGAACACACGGCCTTTGCCGTAACTGCGAATCCAGGCAAGCGGCACATCACCTTTCATGCGCTGGCAGGTACCGCACATTTCCGGGACCATCTTGGCCGGATCGAGGCTGAACAGTACGTGGACCTTGTCGCGGGAAAACTTGTGAGTCGTGTAATACTCATCCTCCCATTCGAAATTTTTTCCGCGTAACGCTGAAGTCAGCGGACTGCGAGGATCGTCGATTCTCACGACTCCTTTCTGGTGGTCCGCATCGACCTTGGGAGGGATCGCTGCCGGGGGAATACTGCTGCCCGCCAGCCGGACGCCGATCAGGTCAGTGTAGTCGTCCCAGTTCGGAGAGGTGGCAATGGACGCATGGTAGGCGGCAAATCCTCCTCCTTCGCGGATAAAACGCAGCAATCCTTCGCGAACCTCATGATCGGGAATCGTCAGGAAGACCATGGTGTTGTTGAAGAACACCGCGTCGTAGTCTCGTATCTTGGGATACTTCAAATTGTCGAAATCGTTTGAGAATACCGGGGTAAACGCCTGCGTCCGCTCTGCCCACAGTTTTAAAGCAAAGTTGGCAGATGCTGTGGAAGGATGGTTCCCATTCAGGTCGACCACCAGCAGCTTTCGAAGCTTCTTAGGCTTTGCCGAAGCCTTCGCCGGGACCGCCGCCGTCACCTTGGTTTTGTCTTCTTGCGAAAGGGCTTCCTCACCACGCGGCGGAGTCGAACGCCCTACGTCGGCCAGGCGCGCAACAGCCACTGGAATAAAAGCCGCTTCGAAAGCGGCCAGTACTTGGTCTAGACCTGCCTCGGGGTCCCCAGAGCCGCTGTATTCCACGGTTACAAATGTTGGCTGATCTCCCGATCGATAAATGGTCTGAAGGAGGCTGGAGTCGATTGGCGTCTTCAGACGCACGCCCATCAGCCGCCCCTTCAAGGGGATCAAAGCTTGTTCGGAACTGAGCTTTTGTTCAGCCCAGATGGACGGATCAATGAATGCTCCGACCCTGGGGCCCAGGTTACTTATCGTGTTGGCAAATTCCAGCGGATCACCCAGGTTCGATAGA
>JBFXAV010000509.1:0-2813 GCA_050183935.1 Candidatus Korobacteraceae bacterium
ATAGGGCTGGGCTTGCGCATCCAGCCATCCTGAGCACGCAACGACCACAAGCAGCACACGAAGTGTATGGGGGAAGAGGGATGGTGAGGGTGAACCAGCATCGGAGAAAATTACCATTGGAGGCAAAGGCATCATACGGAACTCCTGGGGAGTTACAACTAGGCCTTTGGCTCACCGGTGCGGATTGTAAGGTTCAAGAAGAGGTCGGAGGCCGGACGGAAACGACTAGGAAGCTTTGCTTCGGCCATCCAAGTAAGGATTGCCCACATAGATGAAGTCGAACTCACTCAAGCCCTGCAAATCACGCTGCTCGGCCATGCGCCAAATGCGGTTCATCAGATCATCGACCTGATCCTGGCTCATCTTTCGGGTAACGGCCCAAAACTTCGGCGGGTAAAACCAAATGCGCTCGGGGTACTCGGCAACCATTTTTCCCTCTCCACTCCTGCGTGAAACACGGGCTGGTCGTTCAGTTGTAAAGAGAACGAAAGGAATTATCGCCTAGAAAACGCCTGGGTCAAGCGCGCAAAAACAGAAAGTTGTGAATAAATCCGCTCTGCGCGGCAGTTTCAATTCCGCAGCGAGCCGCAGAGCCTACAAATTAACCTAGTATTAACATTACTGTAACATTGGCGTTGCATGGGCTGGGTACACTCGCTGCAACTCTCCTTAGCTTCTTAACTTCTTCCGTAACGGAAGACTGCGGACGGCGGAACGGCCAAACTGGCGCGAACGCTGTCCTTCTTTTTTTGACTGGAAGTCACGTGAACCTGTTAGCAATGCTTTCAGCCTGAGACGTTAGCCACGTACCGTCAGTACCGGACACGGCGCATGGGAAATAACCCGGTGCGCGATGGAGCCAAACGAGGTCGCAAGCCTGGGAGTTGCGCCGGCCCCGCGCACGCTCATCACAATCAGGTCACTCATCTGTTGGGATGCAGTTTTGAGAATCTGTTCCGCTGGATGACCGAACTGGACACGCATCTCCACTTCAACCGAGTTTCCTCCGGACGGAAACAGATCGTGCAGTCCCGCAATCACGGATTTTTCTTCCTGTTGCCGTTGCTCCGCACTTCTGGGGGAATCCTCGATAACGTGCAGCGCGGTCAGCCGCGCCTGGTAGCGAGCAGCGAGGGACAGCGCATAGTCCCGAGCAAGCAACGCCTGCGGAGAAAAATCGGTGGTGTAGAGAAGATTGCGTAGCGGCCTGCCGGATACATCGGGGCATTCTGGACCAACCGTGAGCAGCGGCCGGGTGGCCACGCGCAACAGCTCTTCCGCGACTGAGCCCATCACCAGCTTCTTGAGGCCGCGACGTCCGTGAGTGCCAACCACAATCAGGTCGATGCGATGCTCGGGCAGCCACTGCTCCAGAGTGTCCCAGACCTCGCCTTCTCCAAAGAGAGTTTCGAAAGGAACACCCTGGAAGTTCTGCCTTGAAGTAAAAGCGGCCATCTTCTCGCGCGCGTTGCGGCGGATCTGCTGGAACATGGCAGGAGCGGATTCCTCCGGCGCATACCCATACATGTCCGGAGTGGTAACGTGCGCGATATACAGAATGCCTCCGTACTGGCGGGCAACCGAGAGCGCGTAAGGAAATGCAGCTTCAGAAGAGGCGGAGAAATCGGTTGCGAACAGAACGTTGGTGAATTGCACCGGAACGGTGCTGGCATTGTTCATGGCAAGAGAAGACAGGCCTTTCTCGGAAATTGTGCCCGAAGCAGAGTGGCATATTCGCGGCGTTCTTGCAAAATTTTGCTGTGCGGTTTCTTGCGAATCACGCGAGAATTGTGATCTACGTCACAGGACGCGGCGAACCTATGCTTCTATAGTATTGGCAGCAGGAGGTGGCGCATGCCCCCCAGGAAAAGCGCACACGCGGCCCCAGCAGCTTCGCCACAGGACGAAACCCTGCGCTCGCGCCGGCCCAGGTCTCCTTATGGCCTCGATCTGGTGGATCGTTGCTCTGAGTGCACACTGCGCGAAAAATACCTGTTCTGCGACCTGCCAATTCCCGCGTTGGAGCACCTGGATCGCATTAAGTCCACCGCAGCCTACCCGAAGGGCGCATTGCTGTTTCTGGAAGGGCAGGCCCCTCGCGGCATTTTTGTGCTGTGCGCGGGTAGAGCGAAGCTTTCCACGTCTTCGGCGGATGGCAAGACCCTGATCCTGCGAATCGCTCAACCCGGCGAGGTGCTGGGGCTGAGCGCGGCGATCTCAGGCAAGCCCTATGAGGTGACGGTGGAGATTCTGGAGCCCGCGCAGGCAAATTTTGTCTCGCGCGATCATCTTCTGGATTTCCTTCGCCAACATGGCGAAGTTGCCGTTCGCGTTGCGCAGGAGCTGAGCAACAACTATCACTCGGCATACCAGGAGATTCGCTCGCTCGGTCTCTCATCTTCCGCTGCCGAAAAGCTGGCCAAGCTGTTGCTGGAATGGTCCGCTGAAGCCGAACCCGGTCCCGGCGGAGTACGCATGCACATGACGCTCACCCATGAGGAAATCGCGCAGCTCATCGGAACCTCGCGGGAAACTGTCACACGCGCTCTCGGCGAGATGCGCCGTTCGCAGCTGATCCAGATTCGCGGCGCCAGCGTCATCATCCCGGACCGTGCCGCATTGCAGGAGTTGGTGAAAAGCTGACGTTTTAACGAACCATCTTGAGTGACGAAAATCACATCTACCACCTCTTCCCGCTGCTATGTTTCGGCTCATGGGTACACCGGTGCACCCGAAGATACATCCTGCGCTTGCGCCGCTGACGCAGGCATTCGCGGACTCGGAGCTGCCCGAAGGACTCCTGGCGGCCCTTT
>JBFXAV010000510.1:0-2811 GCA_050183935.1 Candidatus Korobacteraceae bacterium
ACCGGTACCGGGTGTATCAAAGACCGAAATGGTTCCCTGCGCTGAGACGCGCACTTCGGGCTCGATGATGTCTTCTTTCCAATACCGCTTCGACGCCGATACATCACCTGGCAGACTAAAATTCGCCAAAGTAGACAGAGCGACGTTGTGGGCACGACCAATCCCGGACTCCAGCATTCCTCCGCACCACACCGGAATTCCGCGCGCCTGACAGAGATCATGGACGCGAATAGCCTCGCTGAACCCGCCCAGACGTCCTACCTTGATGTTCACGATCCGGCAGGCCCCAAGATCAATGGCCGCCTCCGCGTCCCGTGCGCTGTGGATGGATTCGTCCAGGCAAATCGCGGTCTGGAGACTTTTCTGCAAACGCGCATGAAAATAAAAATCGTCATTCCAGAGCGGCTGCTCGATCATCAGCAGGCGGAACTCGTCGAAACGCTTCAGGTGTTCAAAGTCTTCCAGCCGGTAAGCGGAGTTGGCGTCACAGCTTAGAAGAATCGCTGGCCAGCGCTCGCGAGTTCGTCGCAACACGTCGAGGTCCCAACCCGGCTTCACCTTCACCTTGATCCGCTGATATCCGGCGGTAAGCTCGGTGTCGATTTTGTCCAGCAACTGCTCCACCGAATCCTGAATGCCAATGGAAACCCCGCACGCGATCTCGCGCTGCGTTCCGCCCAGCAACTTCCAGAGCGGGAGCCGCTTCTGCTCCGCTTCGGCAGCCCACAGGGCATTTTCCAGCGCTGCTTTCGCCATGCGGTTGCCGCGCACGCGTGCCATCAGCGCGGGAGCATCGGTGGCTCGCGTGATAGTCTTGCCCAGCAGAGCCGGAGCAAGAAAATCCCGCATCACTACCCACGCGCCGTCGGTCCATTCTTCGCTGTAATACGGACCTTCGTTGGCAACGCACTCTCCCCAGGCACGAACTCCATCGCACTCCACAGTTACAAGAACGATTCGCCGTGAATGCACTCGCCCAAAGCTGGTCTCGAAGTGATGCACCAGGGGCATGCGGATTTCACGCAGCGTGATGGAGTCGATCTTCACAAGACTACTAACCGCAGAGGCACGGAGACGCAGAGTCGAAACGGAATGCTAGCCACAGAGACTCGGAAGACCGGGAGAGACAAACCATTTGTTCCGATGGCTGTTCGGCTCGCGACCTCCCAAACAAACGCTTGAGCAAAGCTCAAACAGAATAAGCGCGAACAAACACAGCCGGCTGACACCCGAAGGCTTCATCCCTCTTGCTCTCCTTCTCGGCGTCTCCGCGGTGAATTTGCCCGTCTGTGTCTCTGTGGTTCAAAATCCTAGGTCGGCACTTTCAGGATCAAATACCCGCCTGTGAGCGCGAACAACAGGTCTGGAGACCAGGCGGCCAGCACCGGCGGCAACTGATTGGCGTTGCCCATGGCCTCAAACAGGCCGGAAATTACGATGTACATCACCGCAATACCAATAGCGGTAGCGACGCCCGCCAGCGCTCCTCCGCGCCGCCCGCCACGCAGAGCGAACGGCACTGCGAGGATTGCCATGACCAGCGTCATCAGCGGGAACGCAAATTTCTTTTGCAACTGCACGCGTAATCCGGTCACGTCAAATCCGCTCTGTTGCAGCTCGGAGATGTACTGCCGTAGCTCGGCATAACTCATCTCTGAAGACTGTTTGATCTCTTTCTTGAAATACTCCGGGTTCTCCACTACCTGTTCAAACGTTGCCACCTCAAACGGACGATAGCGTTCGATAGCCGCTCCGCGAAACTTGCGCTCCCATCCCTGCTCGAACACCCACTTGCGCAACCCGGACTCCCAATGCGCACCCGTTGCCAGAATGCGGCTCCTCAGCTCAAAACTTTCCGGATCAAGCTCGAACACCGAAATATTCGCAAAGCGGTTCTGCTGGGGATCAAAAAACTCGTAGTACCAGATGGTATTTCGCTCTCCCACGATCCACTTGCGGTCCGGACGCAGATACGTCTGCGCCGGCTTGCCTTTAATCTGGTTGCGAAGCGCGTCCTGCCGCTTGTTTGTATACGGCAGGTAGAACTGATCGAAGGCGAACAGCCCCCCGGCCATGGCCGCGGCAATCACCAGCACCGGAAGCACGATGCGATAGATGCTGATTCCGGTGGCCTTCATGGCGGTGACCTCATTGGACTTCTGCATGATCCCGAAGGTCACCAGCACGGCCAGCAAAACACACAGGTGCGACGTCTGATAAACGAAGAACGGAGTAACGTGGAGCAAGTACGCGCCGATCATGGAAAATGGCACGGAGTTCTGCAGGATATCGCGCAGCAACTCGAACAGAGTAAATACCAGCAGCAGCACCAGGAAGCTGCCCAGGATCATTCCCAGATACCCCACAAAGTTGCGAAGCACGTAGTCGTCAAGAATCAGAGGAAAGCGCGCGCTCTTAACTGCCGCAACGGAAGCTTCCGCCGTAGCCGGCGCACGTGAGCCTGGGGAAGCCGTCTTGCTGCGACGCGCCACGC
The DNA here is from genome assembly GCA_050183935.1 of Candidatus Korobacteraceae bacterium. Lineage (GTDB taxonomy): Bacteria > Acidobacteriota > Terriglobia > Terriglobales > Acidobacteriaceae > DASZRZ01. The sequence goes on from JBFXAV010000510.1 coordinate 2,495, forward strand.
GCCTCGCTGCCCTGACTACACGCACCCGCAGCCATCGCCATAATTCCCGCACCGACCCGATCTCAATCGGCATGCGGTCCACGCGCCATAGCAGCACGGCTCCCCCGGCAGCGAAGACAGCATTCGCCATCCACATACCCAGCGCGACCGGAACTTTGCCCTGGCGGGCAAGCGACAGGCCGACCAGGAACACCAGGTAGTAGAGGAACACCAGCGCGATGGTGAGCACGAACCCGGTGCTCTTACCGCCGCGCTTGGACGAAAGCCCCAGCGGAATTCCCACCAGGGCCAGCACCAGGCACGCTGCTGGCAGCGCG
>JBFXAV010000511.1:0-2801 GCA_050183935.1 Candidatus Korobacteraceae bacterium
GCCATAACGGTTCGCGTTCGAGCCGCTGAACTCAAAATTATTTCGTACGAAATAGAAATGGGCCTCCGGGCGCACAAAAACATTGTCTGTCACGTAATAGCGAAAACCGGCTCCAAGGTGCCCCATCAGGTGATTGCTGCTCACGTAGTTGGTGCAGCCCGTAAAGCTGCCGCATTGAAAATTGGGCTGATAAAAGCGCGAACTTTGCACGCCGAAGCCTGCCATCAGCTCGGCGGCCGCCTTCTCGCCGAACTCCGGCGCCCAGATACCATTAATGTCGAACAGAATCGGACGAAATGGCTGGAAACCTTGATACAGGTTCTGGCGCAGCCTCCAGGCCACCTCACCCTGCACTCCCAGCCTCCCCCACATCAGTACGTTGGCGCTGAAGCTTGGGTAGAAACCTCCACCCACGCTTTGCGGCTGATGGTCCGGCCCCGCCTCCGAGGCTGAAGGGGCAGTCAGCCCATTAAATCCGAACGCAACGTCGAATTGCTGTGCCGAAGCGGCGGTGGAACCCAACAGTGTTGCAGTCAGGAACAATGCTGCCAGAACTGCGTTTCGCAAATGATCCTCCTCGCGCCAAATGGCACGTCCAAACAGGCAATATGGCAGTGCTCTCGTATTTTAACCTGCTGTAGTAAAAACCCGGCAGCATGGGATTGTTGCGGTAACTCAGCGGTACACCCGCCGCATCCGCATCTGCGCACGGCGCGCATAACCCCTTCTGCGCGTGCACACACAACCCGCGCGCACAACCGCACCACCGCGCAACCAAAGGCGCGGCCCATACGTTACAATGGCTGCACCGGATTCCCTCGTGTGGAACAACGGTCCAACTGATTCGGAGAGATGGCCGAGTGGCTGAAGGCGCACGCTTGGAAAGCGTGTATACTCGAAAGGGTATCGGGGGTTCGAATCCCTCTCTCTCCGCCATAAACTCTGCAGGTTTCGATTCTCTGCTGGGATATTCACGAAAAACGCGAGTTTTAGCCGGACTTGCGCATACTTATTCTGGAACCCGGATAGTGCAGATCGTATTCCTTACCAATCCTGCCAACGCGGGCTGCCTTTTTATGCGGCACTGCGGCGGATCTTCCACTACTCCCCTTGTCAGTTATTAAGCACGGATGCAGCGACGAGTTGCCATTCATCCACAGGCGTCGCCTATACTCGATGATTCCGAGCTTCCCCGTGGTGCAGACGCCTGAAGCTGTAGTCGTGGTTAAATCAGAGTCAGCGTTATGAGCAAAGCATTTACCAACCAACCTGCCGGCGACAGCGAGGAGGAAGACCACGTCGCAGACGAGGCCGTACACAGCCCGAGTTCGATAGTGAAGAACTACATCACCCCGAGCGGTTTGCAGCGGCTAAGAGATGAGCTTCGTTTTCTGCTCACCAGAGAACGGCCAGCCGTAACCCAGGTGGTAGCCTGGGCCGCGAGCAACGGGGACCGCAGCGAAAACGCCGATTATCAATACGGCAAACGGCGATTGCGCGAGATTGATCGTCGGATTCGTTTTCTCAGAAAACGCATCGACGCCGCGGAAGTGGTCGACCCGGAAGCCCCGAGAGGCGGACGGGCATTGAGTCATGTTTTTTTCGGAGCAACCGTGCGCTACGCCGACGCGGCCGGAGCGGAGCGGGTGATCAGTATTGTCGGAGTGGACGAGGTCGATCTGAATCGCAACTACATTAGTTGGATGTCGCCGCTGGCGCGAGCGTTAATGAAGGCCGGCCCTGGCGACCGCGTGGTCCTTAACGCGCCGGGCAGTAGGTCGCAACTGCAGATTCACGAGGTACGTTACCAGCGCATCTCAATGGAACCTTTTCGCGAACCCCCTGGCGCCGAATCGACGCCGGGAGCCCATCATCAAATCAGCGACTAAAGGCCCATTTCTGGAACACGTTTGTCTCAGTTAATAGTAACGGTCTTGCGAATCGTTCGTACGCCTCCATGTGAATTCTGGGCAGTGATTGAAATAGTGTTTTCACCATCTCCCAGTAGAGGCGTAAAGTAATCAAAAGACCCATCCTGATTCACGTTGGGGACAAACTGCCCGTTCACCATCACGTTAGCTGGTAGCTGAGTCCTGCCGCGTACTTGTATCACGTGGCCATGCTTGATTAACTCTAGAACCTCCAATTCAATTGAGAGCTCAGGGACTTTGACCTGCAAGGCGAAGTGATTCCGTTCGCTTTCTCCGGATTCCTTACCTTCAGCGTCGATTGATTGAACAACCCAGTAGTATCGTCCTTCAGCGAGATCACTAATCCTGAAGCTAGTTGTGTCGACCTTTCTGTTATGCACCGGGACGCCAGACTCGGCATCCGGAAAGATGCGTATTCGATAGTGACTCGCTCCTGGAACCTGGGTCCAACTGAACTCAATCGGCTGTCGTTGAGGAATCACAAGGTTCGTCATTTCCGCGGGAGCGATCAGTGTAGGAGAAGAAAGGGGTACTCCTGGCTGCGCAGGCGCCCCTTTCGAAACAGGCACGCTTTCCGCCCCTTTTTTTGCTTGTTCCTGATGCTTGCCCACCAAGGCAAACACACCAGCAACCAGCAGCAATGGCACGATGAAGAGCTTACGCCAGTGCGGATGCAGAAACCGATTCGTGAACTTAGAAATTGCAGACAAAGTTAACCATACCTTATTCACGTGCAGATACTAAGCAGTAGTCAAGTACTTAGCTGTTTGAAGCGACTAACAACGTTCTATTTATAAGAAGTCTGATTGATCCATTGTGTGCGCTGGATCACGCTATCCAGCGTGGTACTGCTGACCCCGCTTTCCGTGA
>JBFXAV010000512.1:0-2797 GCA_050183935.1 Candidatus Korobacteraceae bacterium
GTGGTATCTGTCGGCCTGGTCTCTCTCCAATGATTATTCCGTCTCCTGGCCGTTCTCGTTCGTCTGGCTGCGGCTGCCGCCGGTCGAGCTGTCGATCTTCCAGGACCCTTTCAAGTTCCTGCTTGTCCTCCTGATCGTGGGTCTGATTCTCGATCTGCTCTACATCCAGATCCAGCGCTTTCACTGGGACCAGGATTGGCCTTTTGCCTACCAGTTCTTCTTCTCGTGGGTGGAGTTCTTCATCGTCTTTTTCGCGATGGACCTTGGCCTCCTCGACTTCCTCTTCCCCGAGGCGCGCATTCCGTTCTCGACGGCGGTGACGCACTTCTCCTGGGTGTTCTTCTTCTCCTTCATCGGTGTGCTGGCGCTTGTGCAGATCTTTTTCGTCCGCTGGCGCTTCAAGGGCGGTGAACTCGGGCGGTTTCCCCTCCGATGAGCCCGCCGATTGGCAGGCGAGGCCCGGACTTCGGTGGCCGCGCCACATTCGCGGGGCGAGCGAAAGAAGCTCTTGCGCTCGCGACAGCTCAGCACTAGGAAAGCGTGGCGCAGCCGGATCATGGCAGCGCTTCCCATCAGGTGAGGGGCCGTAGCTCAGCTGGGAGAGCGCGTGAATGGCATTCACGAGGTCAGGGGTTCGATCCCCCTCGGCTCCACCAATTAAATCAAGCAGTTAGTTGACCTCAAAGCCTTCCGTGAAGTCGAACGTACTCCCGGCGTACTCTCGGCGGGGAAAAGTCGAGCCTCTTTTGGGGCAACCGTCCCGATAAATGCACGCCGGGTGCGCCATTCAGGGTCAGTTCGCTGCTTGGCAGTGGCGGCTCCCCGCTCCCAACGGGTTTCTACGCTGGAGAGCGAGAGGCTGCGGGGATGGCTCGTAGCGATGCACGTACCCCCACGTACTCCCAAGCCCCATGCGTTTGGTCAGGGCGCCGTGCGGCATCGGTTGGCGGCCAAGTCGAAGCTAGCGAAGTGGGCAAGCAGACCCCGCAAAGTGCCCCGACTTCGGCCTATCAATTGCCGAGGCTAAGCTATGGCCTCGCAAGCCCCGCACAAATAGGCGCATCCCGTGAAACTACTGTAGCTCCATTGCGTGCGTTGTGGGATGACGGCCCGATCGCCCGCCCACAAATTGTGTGTGCCCTGATCTGCGCATGATGCCGGGAGGGGGGTGGGGGCCAAAGTCGCGCGGGGGGCCCCTTAGTTAATCGGGACACAACTTCCAGAGCCTTCACCGCCCAGACGTTTGTTGCCTCTGCAACATCACGTCCGGGCCTCGGAGCCTACTGGCTTCCCCAAGACGGGGCCCCTTTAGCGCTTCGATCGAACCCACGCCACGCCACCCACTCGCTCGCAAACGAAGCCCAGCGCACCGATACGCTCCTCTGTGCCGACCCTCCCAGCCTGACATGCGAGGAACCGCACTCAAGCGAAGGGCGCGGCCGTCTGCCAGTCTTCGCGATCCAGGTCGAGGTGGCCCTGCGAACCGGCCAGCCTATACACAGAGCGGACGGTGGCTTGTAGTTCGCTTACCTCGCAGACTATGCCAGCTAAGTTGCCTGTAATTAGAGGCCATAACGCCGTCGCCCTGCGATTCTGCAGAAGGCGCAGTTTGACGCCCGTCGCACATCCCAGAGGTTAGTTCTCCAGACCATAGATGGTCTCGGCGTAGCACCTCACTTCGTCTGGTGTAGCCTGTTCCAAATCGATGAGATAGTCGATGAATGCCTTCGTGTTCGCAAAGGAAAAAATGCATGCCTTGTACTGTAATTCATCACGGAGCCTCCCTTCATTCAGAAGTTCAGCGCACTCGCGGTCTACGAACATCGCGTCTACATATGGCGCATAGGTTGAAATGGCGCGGACGTCATTTAAGAACCCTCGCGTGATTCGCCGCTGACCGCCCACCACGCGGCGTGCCAAGGCGGCGAAAAGGTATGCCGAGATGCGATGGTGCGGCATCTCTCGATTTCGTTCCCAGCCCCAAAACCGGATAACCTCCCGGTCTGCATCTTTCTCACTACGCCCTGCTTGGATAAATGCACTTTTCAGGGTGGCATGTTCCTGAAAAAATGAGTTCTGGAAGGCATTGAATGCTGCCATCGGATCGGGATTGCCGGCAGCAGCGATGATGGCGTCGACAGCCGCCCCGAGCCCGTTCCGTCGCACGGAAGCGAACGCATCTAATTCAAGTTTAAGTACAGCATCGAACGTCGGGCGATCAGCTGCCCACTTCCCAATCAACTCCGACATCGCGGCGTGGCCGCTGTCGCGTGAAGCTCGAAGCTCGGCAGCAAAGTGGCTGTAGTCCATTTGGACGCCGATGTGCATGTCGCGCAGCCATACATTGCGCTCGTCTTCCAGAACTTCATCAACATCGAGGTTCAGGGCCGGCTCGCGATTCTCCAAGAAGGCACGCGAATACTTTTGCACCTGCGCTTGCTCAACGGAGTGCCTGTCTGTGAACGCGACGTCACCTCCGATAACTTCGTAGGCTTCTTGAAGCGCATTCGCTTCTCGAAAGACAATGGTCTCGTCTTGATGAATGTCGGAGTGCGGCAAGATCACTTGCTGAAGCAGAACAAGGCGCGTGAGACGACGATGCATCTCCCGAGCGAACTCCTCGTGGCCTTGTGGTAGCCTCCCTGCTGATCGGACGGAAAAGAGGAGGCTGAATGCGTTCTGGTCGAGGTACAAGACCTTCTTGTTCAACTCCGGCAGCGGCTCTGAATAGGAATGGCGACAGTTCGTGCATCGACGTGTCACGACATCGCCGCCGGCCGACAAAATCCCTAGTGTT
>JBFXAV010000513.1:0-2790 GCA_050183935.1 Candidatus Korobacteraceae bacterium
CGGGCACCGTGACTGTGGCATCACAGATCAGCGCGTCCTATACCGTCACCTACGCGTTCAACTCGGAAGGCAACCTGGCGATCCAGGACTACGAGATGAAGCTGTCTTCGACTCCCGTGACCGCGAAGGTCATGAAGCTGAAGACCCTTTGGTCTGAAGAAGCGGATCAGAACCTCCAGGCGATGTACAACATCAAGGCCGAGTCGGTTCTGCTCAACGCGCTCACCAACGCGCTCCAGTATCAGAAGCACCGCCAGGTGATCTTCGATCTTCGCGCCAAGGCCGACGCTGGCTTCGTGCTGTGGGACGCGATTGCGCCTACTGGCGTCAATTACCAGACCCACAAGTTCTCGATCATCGACGCGTTTGAAACCGCCTCGAACTTCATCTTCGGCGCGACCAACATGGTGGCTGGCAACTGGCTGCTTCTGGGCCTCCAGGCGGCGACCGTCGTTGCGACCCTCCCGCAGTTCGTCGCCAAGAACAACCGCACGCAGATGCAGGGCATCACCTACATCGGTGATCTTGGAAATAAGAAAATTTTTGCCGATCCCCACTATCCCACCAACGAGTTCCTGGTTGGCCACAAGGGCGATCAGTTCCTCACGACTGGGTACGTGCTCGCTGAATACCAGAAGCTGTACACCACGCCGGACATCGTTCTGCCGGACTTCATCCACCAGCGCGGATTTGCGACCTCGTTCGCCCGCAAGATGGTGAACTCGAAGATGTACTGCCGTGGGCTGATTCAGAACAGCCCAACGGCATTCGGTCAGACGATTGGTTAATCAACACGTCCTAAGCAGCACCCCCGCCAGCACCACTGGCGGGGTTTTATTTTTGTAGCTGGGTCAAGATTGCAAGTAACTCTTTAGCGTTCATCCTGGTGTTCGTGGCAAACAGGACTTCGTTGCCAATGATGGAATAAGGCTGTGAGTTCGCACTGGATGTGTTCGCTGGCTCCTTAGCCACTTTCTTGATGAGTCGGGCTTCAACGTATGCTTTTTGCTCTCGAATTGTTCTGATGCCGTACGGGCCGACCACCTGGTTGGCTTGCTCGTGGCCGAGTTCGTAAAGTTCCATTTTCATCACCTGGCCGTTTGACATGAGCACGTCTACGGTGCCAGAAGCGTACTGCTCCTGGACTGAGTAAGGAAGGCGCAGCATTCTACGATTCCCTGGGCGATCCGAGTCCAAAACGTGTGCGGGATGCCATTCTTTGAGGCCAAGGTGCTTAAACGTGTCCAAGGTGGCGCTTGTAAACGCTCTGCCCTCTTTCAGGTGTTTTCCAACTTCCAGAATTTTATCTCGAAAGTTCGGGTCTTCTCCCATCTTTTTGACCAGCAGTTGCCCGGCTTCTACCAGGCATGACATGCCGCTATTGGCGAGGACGAAAAACCGGTCGATGTCCGGGTCGTCACTGTACTTTTTAACCGAAATAGTCAGTGACCTTAATTGCGTATTGTCCGTCATTTTGACCGGCTTCACGCTCTGCTGGTCTTGACCTGGTTGATCCGGTTGATCCGGTTGATCCGGTTGATCCGGCGCTGGTGCTGCGGTTGCTATCGTACTCATTTTCTATCCTTTCTATCGCTTGTTTCAGTTGCTGTTGTTGTTTCAGTAGCTTGAAGAACCCAAATCCCGATCCTTTCTGTCGCGTGATCCAGGATAAATTCTCTACGGCTAAATTATTTTTGTTCCCGTCTTTGAAGCAGAGTATTTGTCCAGGCTGTCGCGTGCCCAGGAAGTGGCGAGCAACCACAGAGGCTCTCCATCGGGCGGAGTTGAATTGATACGAGTAAAGCTGCCCGTTGCGTGTGCTCCAGCCGTTCCCCAGCCAGTCCACGTAGTACCCTTTTGAGACCTCTCGAACGTGCTGCGCGTCTGAGAAATAACGGCGCAAAAATGGTGAAAGTCCCCACTTTAAATTGACCGCCCTGTTGTCGGATTTATCCCCGTTGATGTGACAAATCCAGCAGTCTGAGCACGGCGGAGGCCCGTGAAACGTAAGGAGAATGAGCCTGGCGACATAAAATCTTTGTGTTTTTCGGCCACGGCGAGGTTTTGAACCTCCGCTTAGTTCAACACGTGCTCGTTTACTTGAATCAGCAAAATTTGGTTTGAGTTCTCGATTGGTTATTTCTGAGTAAATCCTTCCAAGGCCATCGGCGGCGTACCCTGGAAGGCCAGGAATGGCCACGTGCAGCGTTTCCGCTACCCGCTTGGCCGCTTTGGCATACGCTTCGACCGGGCACGGCGGATAAAGCAATGGACGTTCTTTTCTCCACGTTAACAACTTCATTATTGAGTTGCGCTGGCACGTAATCATTCTTACGTATACTTTGACGATCTGGTCAACAGAAAACTTTTATGGCTGTAATTCAACTCAGAGAACTCGGCTGGCAGCACAAATGGGGCTGGTTCGGAAATCACCTGTTCACATACGCCTTCGCCCGTGCCTACGCCGAGCGCCATGGCTGCCTCCTGGAGGTCAATCAGGACTGGCCTGGTCTGAAAATCTTCGGACTGAGCCATCCAGCGCCCTCCAGGACACTTCCTGTTGTCCACGACAATGATCTGGTGGACGGCCAGGTGGACATCACCCTGGAGGGCTTTTTTCAGGATCAGCGCCGGGTGGACATTCTCTCCAAGCGGAAGGTGCGCGAGTGGTTTCAATTCGCGCCTGAGTTCGAGTACATCCCGCCCTACCGTGGACGCTACAACGCGGCGCATTACCGGCGCGGAAACTTCATTGGGCACCCTCGTCAACCTGCGATCATTTCCGACCGA
>JBFXAV010000514.1:0-2786 GCA_050183935.1 Candidatus Korobacteraceae bacterium
CTGGAGTACATGAAGGTGCAGCGCATTCGCGCCGGGGAATACTACGGATTGATGCTGATGGGCGCCGTTGGCATGATGCTGATGTCGTCCGCAGTTGAGCTGTTGCTGATCTTTATTGCCCTGGAAATATCTTCCATCTCTACGTACGTACTGGCGGGTTTTCGCCGCCGTGCGGCGACAAGCATCGAGTCTTCGCTGAAGTACTTTTTGCTGGGTTCGTTTGCTACCGCATTCTTCCTCTATGGCGTGGCGCTGATGTTCGGCGCTACTGGCTCCACCAGCATTGATCACATTGCGCAAGTGCTGCGCGCGGGTGCTCCGGCCCTGGCCTATGTTGCCATGGCGCTCATGTTCGTGGGACTCGGCTTCAAGATCGCTTCTGCTCCCTTTCATGTTTGGACACCGGATGTCTATGAAGGCGCGCCTTCGCCAGTAGTAGCGTTGATGTCCACGGCTCCCAAGGCGGCGGTCTTCGCGGTCATGTTGCGCATCCTCTTTGCCGCTTCCGCTCCCGGCTGGTTCTGGCTGATCTGGGTTTCGGCGGCGCTTTCCATGACGCTGGGGAACCTTGGCGCTCTGGTTCAGACCAACGTCAAGCGCATGCTGGCGTACTCCTCGATTGCACATGCTGGATACCTGTTGGTGGCGTTTGCGGCTGCTCAGGAAGTCGGCATCTCCGCGGCCATTTTCTATGCCGCGACCTACGCCGTAATGAATGCCGGCGCGTTTCTCGTAATCAGCCACTTCGGCAGCGTGGGAGAGCGCTACGTTACGCTGGAAGACTATGCAGGGTTGGGCCGGCGCGCGCCCGCGCTGGCAGCCATCTTGACGGTGTTCATGCTATCGTTGATCGGCATTCCCGCCACCGGTGGGTTCTTCGCCAAGTTTTATGTCTTCAATGCCGCAATGCAATCAAACCTCTTGTGGCTCACCATTATCGGGGTCGTGAACAGCGCCATCGCCGCTTACTACTACCTGCGCGTGGTGGTGTACATGTACATGCGCGAGCCAGATGCGGACGCTCCAGCCTTGACGATGCCCGCAACGGTGGGAGTCTCACTGGCATTAAGTGCGCTGGTGACCATCTATCTCGGCGTGCTTCCGGGACGCGTGCTGGAATATGCCCTGCAATCTGCTCGTGACTTGATGCGTTAGTTCTACAATGCTTCATCTCAAAAACTGCCCTCGTTTGCATGACGGGATCCCTCTAAGCGGCCTCCCCTTGATGACGCGTATGCCAGAGCGCGATTGCCGCAAGTAGCACTGCCTAACCAAATTGCATAGGCGTACTGGCTACGCCAAAAAGTGCGCTTGATACTTGACTCTCCGCACGAATCAGCAGAAGCTTTTCCCACGTAGTTACCCACACAACAGCTTCAACATTTGAGTTTCAACCCAAGCAAAGTCCCTGCAAGGGGCATAACGCCAGGCCCCATTGTGAGCCCTGGTTCAGCCTGCGTTTTGCAATGCAGCACCGAGCGCCACATTACTGGACACCAACGCGCCGAAGGGAGAATGCAAAATGAATACTAGCTACAGGATCTTTCTGGCCACGATCCTGATGTTTGTCGTTATCCCATCCGCCTTGCTGGCGGATGGCAACGAAGTCCTTGGACCTCCACCTGCCAGCTTCCCAGTCTCTGGAGGCTCGAAGATTGCCGTTGGCGGCGCCGGCCTGGCAACGCAGCCAGGAAACATTCAGGTAACGGTCCCCGCCGGGGCAACGATCCGGCAAGTGATTCTCTACTGGGCCGGACGTGGCGCCGGAGATGACACCGTGACCGTCAGCGGTGCGGGCGTTCCGGATACCCCGGTAACCGGCAACCAGATTGGCACAGCAGAGGTTGCTTTTGGCCCGCGCTTTGCCTACCGCGCGGACGTAACGAATCTCGGATTGGTAAGCGCTGGAGGCGCTAGCACCATCACCGTGAAAGACTCGGCCTTCGGAGACGAAGACGATGGCACGGGCATGATGGTGATCTATGACGATGCCGCCGATACGATTTCCGACCTGCAACTGCGCGACGGTGCGGACTTCGCTTTCCGGGGCAATCCGGAGAACGCCAACGATCCGCAGCTTTGCTGCACGGTGAAGCAGACCTTCTCTTTCACGCCGCGCACATTCGACCGCACCGCCACCACGTCAAACTTTTTTGCTAGCGTGCAAGGGGTGTTGTCCCAGGGAGGTGCGCAACGTCCCAACACAGTCGTGGTGGAGGTAAGCAATGGCTCCAACACTCTGACCACTGAATTCGTCAACCAGCTCACGAGCAATGCCGGCGACGAGTGGGATGTATTCGTTCGCGACGTAAACGTGCCAGCGGGATATAACAGCGTTTCAGTCCAAGCTTTCTCTGATGATCGTGCCAACACTGGCGGCGGGGTTGCGTCGCTATTGTGGGTAGCTTCCGGCTTTGCCGTTCCTTCAGCGTGCCTGGGAAGAATTGGCGACTTCGTGTGGGAAGACACCAACGCAAATGGTGTGCAGGATGCCGGAGAGACCGGCATTCCAGGCGTCACACTTACGTTGACCCACCCGGATTCCAGCACCAGTACCACAACGACGAATGCCTCTGGTGGCTATCTGTTCAGCGGACTGTGCGCTGGGGCCTACAGTGTTGCCGTCACCGCGGGAGTTCCCCCAGGCCTGAATCCTACTCTGTCCTTCCAGGGAAACCCAGCCACCGACAGCAACGCCAGCCCCGCCAACGTCACTCTGCTTGAAGATGACAGCGAAGACCTGACCATCGACTTTGGGTATGTTGCAGCGCCGGCGTGCAACCTGG
>JBFXAV010000515.1:0-2784 GCA_050183935.1 Candidatus Korobacteraceae bacterium
TTCCTACTCTGGCGAGCTGGCGCAGTGCGTCTTCCCCAAGTTCATCGCTACCCACTCGGCTGGCCACTACGCCAAGATTGCCCAGCGCATGGGCCATGTATGCAAAGTTTGCAGGAGCGCCGCCGAGTTGCCGTCCGGATGGGAACTGGTCCCAAAGCACCTCTCCTAGCCCGACCATGATCGGCGAAGGGTTCATGCCGAAATGATGCAAGGTAGATGTGGCAGGGAAATCATTGCGCCGCCCATCCGCCATCCATGGAAAGTGGAGCACCGGTGATGGTTGCAGCCGCCTCCGAACACAGAAAGATTGCCAGTGCGGCAATCTGTTCCGGAGTGGTGAAGCGCAGCATAGGCTGTTTCTGCACAAGGTACTGTTGTTGCACCGCCTCGATTTCGAGTCCTTCCAGTGCTGCTCGCCGCTCAATCTGCTGATTGACCATGTTCGTAAGCACCCATCCCGGACAGATGGCGTTTACTGTAATGCCGGTGTTTGCCAGTTCGATTGCGGCGACTTTGGTTAAACCCACAATGCCGTGCTTTGCCGCCACGTAGGCCGAGCGTTGCGCGCTTCCCACCAGGCCGTGGACGGAAGCGGTATTAATGATGCGTCCCCAACCGCGTGCTTTCATGCCTGGAATTGCCGCCCGCGTGCCATGAAACGCCGCCGAAAGATTCACGGCGATAATGTCGTCCCACTGCTCCGGGGGGAAGTGTTCAATATCCGAGATGTGTTGAATGCCCGCGTTGTTTACCAGAATGTCCAGCGATCCCAGTTCGCGCTGGGTGCGCTCCACCATGGCCTGGATCTGCCGCGGCTGTCGCATGTCCGCGCCGTCAAAGCCAACGTTCACTCGGAACTCGCCGGAAAGGCCTTCGGCCATGCGGTCAGCTTCACGCGGATCGCAGATTCCATTCAGCATGATCTGTGCGCCGGCCTCTGCCATCGCAGTGGCAATTCCCAGGCCAATGCCGCTGGTGGAACCGGTAACCAGCGCAACCTTGCCTTGCAGGCTTACACCGGATTTTCTCGCTGCTGAAATGAGAGTGCTTCCCTTGAAAGAAAGTTACGAATGCGTTGAAGGCTCGCGCAATGGCGAGCCTTCGAGTGCAGACAGCTTCGGACTTTTTACTTTACAGCAAACGTAAGGATCGCTGGTCCCGCAGCCACGGCAACGTACTGCTTGCCATCGAACATGTAGGTCATGGGCGAAGCTCTCCAGTTCTGGTTGGCAGCAAACTGCCAGAGAACCTTCCCGGTGGAGGCGTCAGCGGCGGAGAAATCGCCGCTGTCATCGCCAAAGAACACCAGGCCTCCAGCAGTGGAGAGCGCGCCTCCCCAGGTGTTGCCGGGGCCAGTCTGCGGCAACTCCCACGCAAACTTGCCGGTCTGGATGTCAATGGCCCGGAGTATGCGCTGTGGCTTGTCTTCTTCGGGCTGGCGCGAGTTTCCGCCCCAGAAGCTCTTGCCTGCCTCCCACTCAACGGGACGCTTGGTAAAGATCGAGCAGTTTTCCAGCGTCTGCACGTAGTAGAGCCTGGTAACCGGATTGTAGGAAGCGGAATACCAGTTGGTAGCTCCTCCCTGCGATGGACACGCTCGTACTCCCTCCGGCGTCGGACGCTGATTCGGATTCTCCAGCGGACGGCCATCCTCGGCGATGCCGCGCGCCCATGTCAGCTTCTTCACCAGCGGAGTTGCCTGTAACAGCTTGCCGTTGGTGCGATCCAGGATATAGAAGTAGCCGTTGCGGTCGCCGTGCAGCATCAGCTTGCGCGGCTGCCCCTGCCAGTTGGCATCGAGAAGTACCGAAGGCTGGGTGGCGTCCCAGTCCCATTCATCATGAGGGGTGAACTGGAAGTACCACTTCAGCTCCCCGGTCTTTGCATCGAGCGCAATGATGGAGCAGGAATACAGGTTGTCGCCCAGGCGGGCATCACCGTTCAGGTCTGGACTGGCATTCCCGGTTGGCCAGTACACCATGTTCAGTTCCGGATCGTAGGTGCCGGTGAGCCATGTTGGAGCGCCGCCATGCTCGATGTCCGCGCCGACCCAGGTTTCCGACTTCGGCTCGCCGGGCTTGGGAACGGTCCAGAATCTCCAGACTTCTTTCCCGCTCGCCTGATCGTAGGCCGCAAGAAATCCCCGGACGCCCTGCTCGCCGCCGGCAGTCCCGGCGACTACCAGGTTATTGACGATGAGCGGCGCGCCGGTCGCGTTGTAATTCTGCTTCCAGTCGGCCATCTCCGTTTCCCACAACAGCTCGCCGGTAAAGCGATTGAGGGAAAGGATGTGTGCGTTATCCGTGACCATGAATAGACGGTCCCCGGAGACAGCGGCGCCACGATTGAAGCCACCAGCGGCATTGCCCACCAGGCCTTCCGTGCGCGGACGCTGGAAGTGCCAGAGCTGCCGGCCCGTGCCAGCGTCGAGCGCATAACACTCATTGGCGCTGGTGACATACATGATGCCTTCCGCCACCAGCGGCGTCGTTTGCAGCCGCGCCGTGCTGGGCACGTTGAAGATCCACGCCGGAGCCAGGCTCCCCACGTTCTTGCTGTTGATCTGCTGGAGCGTGCTGTAGCGGTTGCCGTTGATGTTTCCGTTGTAAGTGGGCCAGTCCGTCTGCGAAGTCACGGAGCGATACTTCTCTCCCGTCTTGCGCAGCAGGTGGATGCGGGCATCGTCGGTGCGCAACGCCATCGCGTCGCTGCTCGGGTTCAGAACGGCGCCTTCCAGGGTGCGGCCATCGGTGGTCTGTGCTGTTCCGCGAGTAACCAGCTGGG
>JBFXAV010000516.1:0-2783 GCA_050183935.1 Candidatus Korobacteraceae bacterium
CTGGTGGACCTCGGGCGCAACGACCTGGGCAGGGTGAGCGAGTATGGCTCCGTCAAGGTGCGGGATCTTATGTACGTAGAGCGCTACTCACACGTCATGCACCTGGTCTCCGCCATTCAGGGTACATTGCGCGGTGACCTGGACGCGCTCGACGCATTTGCCGCCTGCTTCCCCGCCGGAACGCTTTCCGGCGCGCCGAAGGTTCGCGCCATGGAGATCATTGAAGAACTTGAGCCGGTACGCCGGGGAATTTACGGAGGCTCGGTGCTCTATGCCGACTTCGCCGGGAACCTCGACTCCTGCATCGCAATCCGGACCATGTTGATGAAGGGTAAAAAGGCCTACGTGCAGGCAGGCGCGGGCATTGTGGCGGACTCCGACCCGCAGCGCGAATACGAGGAATCCATCAACAAGGCGCAGGCGCTGGTGCGGGCAGCAGAAAAGGCCGGGTAAGTCGCGAGCTTCAGCTTTCCTCTCCTCATCGACATACGGCGTGCGAAGTCCTTGTACCATTTGGCCCTTCTCACCACTTGCCGGTTCGCACCCTAATTGGTGAGAAGGGGATTTTGCAACAGGTCACGAACCTTGAACCCGCACCGAACCACCACCGCGTCTCAAGCCTTTGTTCTACTGGTTTGTAGATGGCTGCATTTGAGCGAAATGGCTCCCAACAGTGGCTTCATCCAGATCGGTGATCCCGCGTCCGATGACAATAAAACGATGAAATAGACAGCACATAGCAATCTTGTTATGGGCTGGATTCCGGATGCTGTACAGCACAATTGTTGCTAGTTCCGGGTCGCGGACGAGGCCAAAGCTGAGACCGACGCCTCCATAGTACTCGTTGGAACGATCAACGAACGAGTAGGATACCTGTCCGGTCCAACCGGAGACTGAACCTGTGTTGCAAGCATCCGCATCCCTCAAAACCCAACGCTCTGAGACCCACGTTGAAAGAAGAAAAAACACTGCGAGCAGAAAATACCGAGAAACAACTAAAAATGCTGAGCCGTTCTCCCAAAAGGAATCCAGCAAGGGGAAATTCCAAATCGTTCCCTTGGTCGTAGTCAATACCAGAAATGCTAAAGCTGAAAATGTCGGCACGAATAGCAGCCACAACCGAGCCAACTCGACACGCATTGCAATGTGCCCGTGTTCCACCTTGAAATCGTCTTCGTCATCGAGATAGATGGTCGTTGGGATGTAGAAAACATCCTTGCGGGGGCGCAAAAGAAAACCAAACGCGACAACTGCAACGACAATCAGAGCAGCAACGGCTGCAATAAATGCCTCGTACAACGTCCAGAAGAATAAGAGCACAAGACCAAGCAGACCGAGAGCGAAGATTTGCCAAGCCTTCACGACAGCAATTCTGAACCATCTCCCCAAGGCACGGCAACATCGGACCGAGTGCGGCATCTAAATGCTTTCGGCAATATGAATTGGCGATAACAGCCCTTCTCACCTATAGCCCTTCCCAAGCGGTGAGAAAGGCCGGGGAAGCCGCGCTCTAGACGTTCCGGCTCGCATCGGCACACAGCTGCGGAGTACTTCGACCCTCCGCTTCGGCGTAAAATCAATCCACGATGTCCGTGAACATTCCCCGGCTAAGGAAGTGGCTGGCTGCATCCGCCATTGTCCTGATCGTGATTGTTGCGGGGACTTACTTTTACGGACGCTGGCGCGTTTCCCGCGCGGTTCGCGACATCCCGCGGCAACTCGGTATCGACATCAAGCAGAGCACTGAGGGTTTTGTGCTTTCCAAGTCCGAAGGCGGGCGCACCATCTTTGTCGTGCGTGCTTCCAAAGCAGTTCAGTACGCTCCCGGAGGGCGCGCCGAGCTGCGCGACGTGCTCATTCTCGTCTACGGACGGCAGGCCGACCGCTTTGACCAGATTTACGGTGAGCGATTCGAATACGATCCGGAGACCGGCAACGTCAGCGCCATGGGCGAGGTCCATATTGATCTCGAAGGTAATGCTGAAGGCCCGGTTGCGCCTGACCAGAGCCAGCCGCTCGAACTGAAAAATCCCATCCATCTTCAGACCAGCGGCCTCGTTTTCAACCAGAACACAGGTCTTGCTCAGACCCGGGAGCGCATCGAATTTCGCACGCAGCAGGCCAGCGGCTCGGCGCGAGGTGCAATCTATAACTCGGGAGACGCGACGCTTACGCTCCAATCGGAAGTTCAGTTCCACGCTGCCGGCGACGATCCTGCCGACGTGCGCGCCAATCGTGCAACCATCACCCGAAACCCATATCGTGCCGTGCTGGAAACTGTGCAGGTGGAGCGCGCTGCGGGAGGGTTGCGTTCCGACCGGCTGACTGTGCTCTTCCGTGAAAACAACTCCGTGGAGCATTTGATTGCTCTTGGAAATGTGCAGGCCACGACGAAAGGTGGGCCGGGCGTCTCTGTGCGTGCCCCGCGCGCCGATGCCTGGGTAACCGAGCAGAGCCTTATCCGCTCGGCTGTGCTTTCGGGCGGTGTGGCGTTCCAGTCGCAATCCGCATCCGATGGAAATGCGACAGAGCTGGACGGTACCGCGGGCCGTGTTGCGCTCAACTTCAGGGAAGGGAACATGCACAGCATGACGGCCAGCGACCGAGTCCGCATCGCGCAGTCTGGCGCTCAGGGCAGTAGGAGGCGAATCGAACTGATTGCGCCCGGGATGATCTTTGATGTCGCCGAACGTCAGGTGCGACACGCCGTGACTACTGGAAGCTCGGAGATGGTTCTAACTGAATTCGGCGGCGGGCGCAGCGTGGCTACGGCCGCGCGTCTT
>JBFXAV010000517.1:0-2782 GCA_050183935.1 Candidatus Korobacteraceae bacterium
TGTCGGGGTAGCAGCCGGTCTCCATCGCGAATCCAGATGGCAATGGCATCGTAGGGAATCAGCTTGCGTATACGCACGGAGACTACGGAATGAGTTTCGTCGAGGCTAAGTGAGTTGCCCAGGTCATGCGTAAGCTCGAACAGCATTTGCGCTTCCTGGCTGGCTGCGGCAATAGAACTGAGGAAGTCTCCTTCTGGAGAACTGTGTCCTGGATCGCTGCTTCCCTGCTCAAACCCACTGGCGGGCGCCGCATCCCGTTGCGGCTGCGAGCTACGCGGTACGTCTTCCTCGTTATTGCTGGATTTTGTTCGCGCCAGTCGTTCCAGTTCCAGGTAGCGGCGTTCAAGAATTGCGACGACCTGCGGATCGAAGTCTTTTCCCGCCAGACTGGCGACATGCTGCATGGCTTTGGCGAGGGGGAGAGCGCGCCGGTATTGGCGATCGGAAGCGAGCGCGTCCAGGCAATCGACCGCCGCGAGAATGCGCGAGCCGATGGGAATCTCCTCACCGCGCAGTCCGTCGGGGTGCCCGCTGCCGTCCCATTTCTCATGGTGGGAGCGCACGATTGGCACCACCGGGTAGGGGAACTTTACACGCTCCAGAATCTCTGCCCCTACAACCGGGTGAATGCGCATCTTCTCGAACTCTTCGGGAGTGAGCCTGCCGGGTTTGTTGATGATGTGCTCGGGAACCGCCAGCTTGCCAATATCGTGAAGCACCGCCGCTGCTTTCAGGGCTTCAATCTCGCTCTGCGGCAGGTTCATTTCTTTTGCGATCTCAGTGGCGTACACGCGCACCCGCAACAGGTGGTCGTGCGTAGTATGGTCTTTGGCGTCAATGGCGAGGGCGAGTGCTTCGATTGTCCGCAGGTGCAGGGCGGCTATCTCTTCTACGTGGCGCTTCTCATTCTCCAGTTTCCCCACATAGAGCCGGTAAGACCGATATACCCAATAGACAATCGGTACGACCAGCAACGAGGTCTGCCATCCCGCGATTCCGTTCAGTTTGTGGACTGCCATGACCAGCCCTGCGCCTGCCAGGTAAAGCGGAAGAGTCCAGAAGTAGTACTGCTTCCAAAGGCTGGCGAACTTTCCTCCTTCGGCGAGGCAGATGATCATGGCAATCGGGACGGTGTTAGCGAGAAAGAAGACTAAGGTGGACACCAACAGGCTTAGGGATGGATGTTGCAGCAGCGGCAACGAGAGCCAGAAGGAAGAATACGTGGCGTAGACGGCAGGCGCCATCATGCTCACTGTGTTGAACAACACACGCACCGGCTTCGCGGGCCGGTTCATCTTCCAGAAGCACTGGGTTACCGTCGCGGAGCAGCCCAGCAGCATGGTTTCCGCCAGGGAAAGTTCCAGGGATCCCATCAGCACGAACAAAAACGTAACCGACATTGTCCCGTTGATTCCCGGAACCACCACCTTCAAACCCGAAGTGAGCAGCGCGACGGAAAGATACACTCCGAAGCGGAGCGGGCTTTCCGAGTGGGGCTCCTGGAAGGCCGCAACCATTGCCAGCAAACCCACCGTCGCTGTCAGTGCAATGAATTGTTTGGCTGCCGGCTTCATTCCAGGGCCTTCCTAGGTTTTCAAAATAGAGTGGGAATGCTTCAACCTGGGGTTCCACTCACTTTGGCCGGAGTGATCTGGCTTGCTTTCAGCAGCTTATATCACCTCCGTCACAATCAGCTCCTAACGAGGCAGGCTCTGGAATCAAGCTTTGCAATGGCGAGTCGCGGACAGCGTACGCGTAAAAGGTTTGTTACCATTTCCTCTCGTGAACCGCGTTGGAGAAAACGTAGTGCGCATTGAGGCGGATGCCCTGCGCGCGCTTGCCGACCGTATTGCCGGTCCCATGGGTCCGGTGTTTGAGCAGACGCTGACCTATCTTTATGAATGCGCCGGACGGGTAGTGGTGACCGGGATGGGCAAGAGCGGACTGGTGGCGCGCAAGGTGGCGGCAACGCTTTCTTCCACCGGAACTCCTGCGTTGTTTTTGCATCCCGCCGAAGCGGCGCACGGCGACCTGGGCATGATCGTCCGCGGAGACGTGGTTCTGGCGCTCTCGTATAGTGGCGAAACCGCAGAGATTCTCGCGCTGTTGCCTACCATCAAGCGCCTGGGTGTGCGCCTGATTTCCATGACTTGCGATGGGATTGGGAAGGATGGCGCGGGAGCACGGGCTTCCACGCTAAGCCAGGCTTCGGATGCGGTGCTCGATTGCTCGGTAGCACAAGAGGCATGCTCACTCGGGCTGGCGCCCACGGCATCCACCACCACCATGCTTGCTCTCGGTGATGCTTTGGCCATGGCACTGGCCGAGAAGCGCGGCTTCAAGGAAGATGACTTCGCCCACCTTCATCCGGGAGGCAAGCTCGGCATGAAGCTGGCGCGCGTCTCCAGCCTGATGCACGCGGGCGAGTCGGTTCCACGGGTGCAGCCGGGCACGCCGATGTCCCAGGTGATTTACGAGATGTCGCGTAAAGGGCTGGGCATTACCACGGTCGTGAGCGGAGAATCGTTGCT
This sequence comes from Candidatus Korobacteraceae bacterium, assembly GCA_050183935.1. Classification (GTDB taxonomy): domain Bacteria; phylum Acidobacteriota; class Terriglobia; order Terriglobales; family Acidobacteriaceae; genus DASZRZ01. The sequence continues at coordinate 2,532 of JBFXAV010000517.1, forward strand.
CGGCGTGATTAGTGACGGAGACCTCCGCCGCCTGCTAGAGTCGCAGGGCAAGAACGTGATGGACAGGACCGCCGCCGAGTGCATGACGCATGGCCCCTCCACCATTCTCCCGGATGAGTTCGCCACCGCTGCCCTTAACCTGATGGAAAAGAAGCGAATTACCTGCCTGCCGGTTGTGGATTCCCAGGGCCGATTGCAGGGAATTTTGCACCTCCATGACCTCTGGGGCACTCTGAGGTTGTAGGCTGTGG
>JBFXAV010000518.1:0-2774 GCA_050183935.1 Candidatus Korobacteraceae bacterium
GCCCTGGTGCCATGCGATTCCAAGTCGGTGCTGCTGAACAGCTCGACGGTTCCACCATGCTTTCTGGCAACCTCGCGGGCTACCCACAACCCCAGACCCGTGCCTATGCGGCTCTTGGTGGTGAAGAACGGTTGAAAGATGTTGTTGAGATGCTGGGCGCTAATTCCGGGGCCCTGGTCGGCGATCTCGATCTGAATGTCGTTCCCCGTGTGGGCGGCTGTGATCCGAATAGTTTTGCCGGGCGGTGTCGCATCAATCGCGTTCACGATCAGGTTCGAAAAGAGCTGGCGCAACTCTCCCGCGAAGCCAAGTACTTCTAGCCGGGATGAATCCCAGATGCATTCGATCTTCGTTGCTCGTTCCTGAACCTTGTTTCCATAAATCGCGACTGCTGACTGAAGGACTTCTGTAATGTTCACCTTCGACTGCGCGCCATTGTCACGGTAAAAGGCAAGGGTTTGCCGCGCGATCTGGCTTACGCGCGCCAGCTCTCTTTCCGCGTCTTCAATATAGGAGCGCATCGTTTCGTCACTCTTGGCTCCTTTTGCAAGGTAGAGCAGATTGGTAACGGCCTCCAGAGGGTTGTTGATCTCGTGCGCAACCGTGGCAGCCAGCCGTCCCGCCGCCGCCAGTTTTTCCGACTGTCGCAGAGTATCGTCGGCGCGCCGGCGATAGATGGCCGCGCCAATGTGCGTTGCAATCACTTCTGCCAATCGCAACTCACTTGTGCGGAAGGAATGCGGCTCGCTGAAGTAAATCATGAACTTGCCCAGCAGCTTGCCTTCATAGCAGATAGGGATGAATGCCAGAGAACCGATAGCTTCCCGCTGAATTGCGTCGCGCAGATTGCCAAGGCTTGAGTCGGCGGCTACATCCTCAACAACGATGGGCTGAAGATTTACCGCCCCAGCTTCCCAGGGTGAGTGACCCTCGACGGCGCCGCGGTACTCCGGGGAAAGTCCCCTCCAGGCCATAAACCGCATGCTGCCGGAATCATCCAGCAGTAGGATAGACGCGCGGTCGGTGCCAGTCACTGAGGTCAGTGCATCGAGCGCGGCGCTATAGACTTCATCGGGAGCGATGGCACGATTCAGTGCCTGCGCTAGCGCATACACGCTTTCAAGCTCACGAAGCCGGGCATCGCGCTCTTTCTCGGCACGTTCACGCTCGGTAATATCTTTCTTAATCCCCACAAAGCACAAAATTTCGCCATTCTCGTTGCACACCGGAAAGGCCGAGAGATCCAGGCGCTTATGGACACCCGAACGGGTGCGGCTGACTACCTCGCCGCGAAAGCTCTCTCCCCGGCGCAGAACGGCTGCAATTTGGGAAAACACCTCCTCGCCGAGATGAACGGCAGGAGTCACATCCACCAGTTCCTGGTCGGAGTACCCTGTTAGCTCGGAGTGCGCCTGATTCTGTTCTACATAGAACCCTTGGCAATCGATAATGGCGATGCCATCCACCGAATTGGCAAATATCTTGCGGTAGAGTTCCAGTTGCTGTCGCAACCCGGCGCTCGGGGGCTGAGACGCAGCTTTGGCGGCGCGAACCGTTGCCATGCGGGACTCCTCGCTTACAGTTCAGGCTTCGATTGCACTAAGATTTAAAAACTACCTTTAAGGTTGTAAAGCTCAGCGGGGAATCAGCCTCGCCGGGTCCGGGAACCATTCCAGGAAGCCGGATGCCAAAGACGTTCCTGATCTATAACCCACAGTCGGGTAGACGCCGGGCCCTGCGCAGGCAGCAGGTGGAGATCGCCGCCGGGATTCTGCTCCGGGGAGGCATGGAAGTCACTATGTCGCCCACTTCTGGCCCGGGCAGTGCAGGAGAGCAGGCACGGAATGCCATCACCCAGGGACACGACACCATCATTGCCTGCGGTGGAGATGGGACAGTTCATGAAGTTCTGCAAGGTATCGCCGGAAGCCGCGCTACCTTGGGCCTGATTCCATTGGGTACGGGAAATGCCCTGGCCTACGATCTGGGAATTCCCCGCGATCCGGCAGCAGCGGCGCATGCACTCCTGCGGGCGCGCATATGCCATATCCACCTCGGCGAAACCGAATATTCCCAGGGAACCCAGACCGCAAGCCCGTACTTCCTCACCGTCTGTGGGGCCGGGGCCGACGCGGAGATGCTCTACAAGCTGGCCTTCCAGTTCAAGACCCGCTTTGGCATGTTTGCCTACTACGCCGTTGGAGCCAGGCTCTGGCTTACCCACCGCTTCGTACCCTTCCGGGCGGAGTTCACCGATCTTGAGAGCGGCACGCGGCGCAGCGAGACAGTAACGCAGATTCTTGCGGTGCGGGTCACGCGTTTCGGTGAGCTGCTGCGGGAACTTGCCCATGGAGCATCGCTGGAACGCCAGGACTTCCAGTTGGTTCTGTTCAAGACCTCCAGTCGCCTGCGCTATCTGCGACAGATTGCCGGCATGATGTCTGCGCGGCACTGGCCGGTGCGGGACATTGAGACCGTCCGGACAAATGATGTCCTTTGCACGCCGCTTGAAAACTCCCGCCGGGTTTACGTGGAAGCCGATGGAGAACTGCTCGGCAAACTGCCCGCCCGCCTTCGCATGAGCAGAGAGAAACTCTCGCTCCTGAAGCCCTTGTGAGCCGAGGTACTATGGCCTCACAACGCTAGTCTTGCTAAGCTAGCGGGGATTCCACTGAATCGCTTGGAACCCCTGACCCATTTCCTGACCGGCGCGGTTCTTGCTCGCACGGGATTCAACCGCACCACGGCGCTGGCCACGGTCACCATGACTCTCG
>JBFXAV010000519.1:0-2774 GCA_050183935.1 Candidatus Korobacteraceae bacterium
TGGACTCCACCATCTTCACCGCGCTGGAGCGCCGGGCCAGCGACATTCACATTGAGACCCGCGACGACGCCGTTGTGATCAAGTACCGTATCGACGGCGTGCTGCAGGAGGCCATGCCTCCCATCGCCAAGGAGCACCATTCCACCATCATTTCGCGTATCAAGGTCATGTCGGAGCTCGATATTTCCGAGCGCCGCGTCCCCCAGGATGGTCGCTTCCGGGTGCGCTACAAGAGCCGCTCGATCGACTTCCGCGTGTCGGTCATGCCCAGCATCAACGGCGAAGATGCCGTGCTGCGCGTACTCGACAAGGAGTCCATGAGCGAGAAGTTCCACCAGCTGATTCTTGACGTGGTGGGCTTCGATCCCGAAGACCTAAGAAAATTTCGCCGTTATATCAGTGAGCCTTACGGCATGGTCCTAGTCACTGGGCCAACCGGCAGCGGCAAGACCACAACGCTCTATGCCGCGCTCAACGAGATCAAAACAGACGAAGATAAAATCATCACCATTGAAGATCCGGTCGAGTACCAGATTCGCGGCATTACTCAGATTCCAGTCAACGAGAAGAAGGGACTTACCTTCGCCCGTGGCTTGCGCTCCATTCTGCGTCACGATCCTGACAAGATCATGGTCGGCGAAATCCGCGATACCGAGACGGCACAGATCGCCATTAACTCCGCGCTGACTGGCCACCTGGTGTTCACCACGGTTCACGCCAACAACGTAGTGGACGTCATCGGACGCTTCCTGAATATGGGCGTGGAGCCTTACAACTTCGTCTCCGCGCTGAACTGTATTCTGGCGCAACGGCTGGTGCGTATGATCTGCGACTCCTGCAAGGAGCCTATGCGCTATCCCCCCGACGTACTGGAGGCAAGCGGCCTTGACGCCAACGAATGGGGAGAGTTCCCGTTCCACGAAGGCGTGGGTTGCATCGAGTGCTCCGGCACGGGGTATCGCGGACGTACCGCGATTCATGAACTGCTCGACCTCAGCGACCGTATTCGCGAGATGATCCTGGCCAAGAAGCCCACATCGGAAATCCGCCGTGCCGCCCGCGAGGAGGGCATGAGGTTCCTGCGTGAGTCCGCGCTTGATAAAGTAAGAGGGGGCGCCACCACGTTAAAGGAGATCAACAAGGTCACGTTTATCGAGACCACCCGGTAACGCGGGCACACAGCAATATGTCGGTCAAGACCCAATCCGTTGCCCGCCCCAATCTGGCCTGTGAGGTCACTTACGACCAGGTTGTGGCAGCGCGTACCGCGAGCGGAGGTTCCACTCTTGAAGGGTACTCCAGCTATGGCCTGCCGCAGGGCAGTCTGTTGCCCGGGCTCGCAACCAGCAATGTTCATGACCGCGAGTCGCTGCGCGCGGCCATCAGCGCGGCTCTTGCCGAGGTTGCCGACCGCTCGCGCGATGTGATCGCCATCGTGCCCGATGCCGCGGTTCGCATTGTGCTTCTCGACTTCGACACCCTTCCGGAGAAGCGCGCAGATGCTGATGCCATGGTGCGCTTTCGACTGAAGAAGTCGCTGCCGTTCGATGTGGAGCAGGCGGCGGTTTCCTATGACGTTCATCTGCACGGTGGAGCGGTGAAAGTTCTGGCTGCGGTTTCCATGCGCAGCGTGCTGGATGAGTATGAAGGGGCTTTCCGCGACGCGGGCTATACCCCCGGCGTAGTCATTCCTTCCATGTTTGCCGCTCTGGGAACAGTACAGGCCGAAGAACCTACCCTGGTATTGAAAGTGGACAGCACCACCAGCACGCTGGCAATTGTGGATTCCAACCAGTTGCTGCTATTCCGCACGCTGGAGAATCCTTTCACCGGCAGGGTCAGCGGCGAGCAGCTTGCCGAGGATATTTACCCGTCGCTGGTGTTCTTTGAAGACAACTATTCGCTTCAGGTCCGCCGTATTCTGGTGGGAGGCCGTGTGACTGCCGCTGATGTTGGTCCCTCTTTGCAGGCACAGTCCGGCGCCCAGGTAATGGATTTGATCGCCGACGACGGGGCCGGCAACGGCAGAGTCCCAGCGGCACAGTTGGTGGGAGTTATGGGAGCTTTGGCTTAGCGGATGATTCGCAGGGTGGATTACCGATTCAGAGTTTTTTGATGCGCTGGAATATCAATCTCGCAACACAGCCGTATGAAGACGCGCGGCGGTTTGCCATGCTTTGGGGAGGCGGGCTGCTTGCGTTTGCCCTCTTTACTGCCCTGCTGCTGGTTGTCGCGGCGCGAAGCTGGAGCCATGCCAGCCAGATCCGTGGGCACGTCAACTCCGAGCGCGCCCGTTTAGCCCAGCTTGAAGCCCAGCAGGAACGTGATCTGGCCATCCTGAACCAGCCCCAGAACCGCGACGTACGTGAGCGCTCAATATTTTTGAATACGCTGATCCGCCGCAAGGAGTTTTCCTGGACTCAGGTCTTTGCCAGTTTGGAGCGAATCATGCCGCGCCGCCTTGCAGTGGTCTCCATCACGCCGCAATTGACGGACGATGATCAAATTCTGGTCCGCGTCATGGTGGCCGGCGACGCCCGCGACAAGGCCATTGAACTGGTCCGCAATCTGGAGAAGTCGAGCACCTTCCGCTCTGCGCAGGTGCATTCTGAAACCACGATTGAACCCCGTAACAACATTCCCGGCGGCGTGCAGTTTGAGATCACGGCTATCTATGTGCCTGGAGGGGAAGGCTCCAACTCCGCGAAGACTCAGCCCGCTGGCGCGCCCTCTACTCTTTCCGGGCCACAGCAACAGGCCAGGGGGAACGACTG
>JBFXAV010000520.1:0-2764 GCA_050183935.1 Candidatus Korobacteraceae bacterium
GCTGAACGAACGGCAGGCAGAAATCGTTGGTCTTCCGCGCGAACAAATTCTGGGCAGAGGCCTGACGGAAATCGCCCCCATCGAAGGCCTTGATGACATGTTCCGGCAGGTAGCCGCAGGCCGGCCGATCAAGAATGCCTTGCTGGAGGGGGAGTTGCCGATGCGGCCCGGCGAGCACCGCTACTGGACGGTGAATTACGATCCGGTGTACGCGCCGGATGGAACGTTACAGGCCATCACGGCTGCTTCGCTGGAAATCACTTCTCAGAAACGCGCCGAGGCCGCTCTGATTCAGAGCGAAAAACTGGCGGCGGTGGGGAGGCTGGCCAGCTCGATTGCTCATGAAATTAACAATCCCCTGGAAGCGATTACCAATCTTTTGTTTCTCCTTGAGAGATCGCAATTACCGGAAGAGGCCAAGCGGTTCGTTACCACAGCTCAAAGCGAACTGAATCGTGTATCTCACATCACGCTTCAGACCCTGCGTTTCCACCGGCAGTCCATCCATGCCCGCGAGTTAGATCCTGCGACCATTCTTGATGAGGTGCTGTCTCTTTTCCAGCGGCAGATTCAGGAGGCCAAAGTCACCGTCCAACGCCAATATCACAAAGTAAAACCCATAATCGGTTATGAACAGGACCTGCGGCAGGTGTTCATTAATTTTGTGGAGAATGCCTTGGATGCCATTCGCAGTGACGGCAATTTGATTCTTTGCCAGCGCCAGGGAAAGGAGCGGCATACCGGCCGCTCCGGAGTGCGCATTACCATCGCCGACGATGGACATGGGATGTCCGCTGAAATCCGCAGGCGCATCTTTGAGCCCTTTTTCACTACCAAGGAAACGACCGGAACTGGTCTGGGACTCTGGGTCAGCTCTGAAATTCTGAAGAAGCACCAGGGAGTGGTCCGCGTCCGCAGCAGCAAGCACTCGAAGTTCCAGGGGACCGTTTTTACCCTGTTCTTCCCCTATGATGCCTTCCCCGCCGCCGGCTCGGACCCGGCCCCACCAACGAAGGGAAAGTAGCCCGTTGTCCCGTTTCTAGTGCCCCCTGCGCGTGATATTCTGGAACAGTACTGCTGCGACCCGCCTCCCACGGCCATTCCTGCAGTCCTCCAGGCAATCATGATTTCTGTCAGCAATGTTTCCATGCGCTACGGCGCAAAAGTCCTGTTTGAAGAAGTTTCCACCGCGTTTACCCCGGGCAAGCGCTATGGACTCACCGGGCCCAACGGAGCCGGCAAGTCCACCTTTATGAAGCTGCTCACCGGAGAACTCGAGCCGCAGATCGGGACGGTGGTCCGCCCAAGGAAGTTCGGCGTGCTCAGCCAGGACCAGTTCGCCTTTGACGCTTATACCGTCATGGACACGGTCATCATGGGCAACCGACGTCTGTGGGCGGCGCTTCAGGAGCGCGACGCCATTTATGCCAAGCCCGACATGACCGATGAAGACGGCATGAAACTTGGCGAACTTGAAGGGATTGTCGGCGAGGAAGACGGCTACACGGCCGAAACCGATGCCGCCCTGCTGCTGCAAGGGCTCGACATCCCCGACGAACTACACCCGCGCAAAATGGCTGAGCTGCAGGGGGGACAAAAGGTCCGGGTGCTGCTGGCACAGGCGCTGTTCGGGCATCCGCAGGCGCTGCTGCTTGACGAGCCGACGAACCACCTTGACCTCGACTCGATTCACTGGCTCCAGAATTTTCTAAGTTCTTATGATGGCGTACTGATCGTGATTTCACACGACCGCCACTTTCTGAACAGCGTCTGCACGCACATTGCCGACATCGACTACCAGACCATCATCACCTATACCGGCAACTACGACGAGATGGTGATGGCCAAGACGCAGGTCCGCTCGCAGATTGAATCCCAGAACGCGCAGCGTGAAAAGAAGATCGCGCAACTTAACGACTTTATTGCGCGCTTCGCTGCCGGAACCCGCTCCAGCCAGGTGCAGTCGCGCCGCAAGGAAGTGGAACGGCTGCAAGTAAGCGAGCTGGCGAAGTCCAACATCCAGCGCCCCTTCCTGAAGTTTGAGATGAAGCGGCCTTCCGGGAAGCACGTGCTGGAACTCGAAGCCGTAGGCAAATCCTACGCTGACACAGAAGTTGTGCGCGAGTTTACCGCCAGCATCACGCGTGGAGAAAAGATTGCCATTATGGGACGCAACGGAGCGGGCAAAACCACTTTGCTCAATGCCCTGTTGGCTAGTGCTCCCACGATTTCCAACTCTGAGCTGCGCACCGCGAGCGGCTATGACGGCGAGTTTCTGACGGCTGGCAATGTCGTCTGGGGACACGAGGCCGCTGTTGGCTTCTTCCCGCAGGACCACAAAGCTGCCATCGAGCGCGGCAAGACTGTGTTTGACTGGCTTCACCAATGGCAGCCTGGAGCCGCCCAGGAAGAGATCCGAGGACTGCTCGGCCAGATGCTGTTTCCCCGCGACGATGCCAGCAAGCGCACGGATGTGCTCTCCGGAGGCGAAGCAGCACGCTTGCTCTTCTGCAAACTGATGCTGCAGAAGCCCAACGTGCTGGTATTTGACGAGCCGACCAATCACCTCGACCTGGAATCCATCAACGCGTTGAACATCGCGCTCCAGAAATACCAGGGCACGGTGCTGCTGGTCACCCACGACCACGACCTGATCGATGAAGTCGCCACCCGCATCTGGCACTTCGAGGCCGACCACAAGATCACGGACTTTAAGGGCGCAGACGAGGAGTACCAGGCAGTGTGCGGGTTGCAGTGTGGGGTG
>JBFXAV010000521.1:0-2764 GCA_050183935.1 Candidatus Korobacteraceae bacterium
GAGCATCCGTCCAGAAGAAGTTGCGGAGCAGTGCCGTGTTGTTTCGAGGAATCAGATTAAGCGTAATCAGGAGCGCGATGATCGCTGCCAAGATCGATGCCACCACTAGACTTTGCGCCGAGGACAGGATGTGTATTCTTCGCCACATTGCTCTAGAGATTTTTGCAAAACAGGAATACTGCCTGAGATCCAGTATAGAAAACACCTGGCGCTTCAGACTGGAGAGTTACGAATTGATTCCAGGCGGCTTGGCACGGTGACAATAAAAGTTGCAATCTGAACAGGTTCATTTTCCTGGTTGAGAGTAGTGGCACGCACGGTGACTAAACCCCTTGCCGGATTCGATTTGGAGCGTCGCAATTCCAATACCTCTACTTCAAGGTGTACCTCGTCGTTAGGCCTGAGAGGCCTCGGCCATCTGCCTTCAAAATTGACACCGACAAGGCCGCCTACGGGCTTGAAATCACTTTGCACAAAAAGTCTCATGGTTATCGCTGCGGTGTGCCATCCGCTGGCGGCTAGACCGCGAAAGAGCGAAGTGCTGGCAATCTCATCGTCCAAATGAAACGGTTGTGGATCGAACTCGGCGGCAAATCGCTTTATATCGTCTGCTCTAACAACAAAACTCCCCGAGCTATACCTCTGCCCAACTTGAAAGTCTTCTAAATACTTTTCAATGGTTGAGGCCACGTCTCGTAGCCTCTCACTTTATTTGGGATATGAGCCTTTTCAGATGTAGTGCCCAAGAGAGGACAGTCAATTATAAAGGATTGCTTTTGACGAAAAGTTTTCTCCCACCAGCTGGCGGCTCCGCTGCGTAGCAACAATAGCGGTGTTGGCTCGGGTACCGGCTGAAAAAGCAGTCCCTTCTACAAACCAATTTCGCTTGCTTTGACGTCGATTCTCGGGATGTTCATGAATGCCTGCTGCCATTTTTCCAGATACTTTAATCCGAACCTAGACTGCAATTCTCCCTCGCGATACTCAGCAAGAACTCTCCTGAAGACGGTGATCGCGAAGATTCCCGTCATCCTCACGACAAAAGAAAATTGCTTGGGGTGACGAATCGAATGAAAGCTAATCTTGTTCGCGTTAAAGCTGATGTGCTGCCCGTAGTTGGACGCATGCATAACTTCAGATCCGGGACCGTAGACAATCTCGTACAAAGGCTCTTTCCCGACAGCTTTCGCCATAGTTCTGAGGTCGCTCACGCCCAGCGGCGAATACCATGATGGCTGCCGTTTGTTTTGTTTTTTCCAGTCAAGAAAGTCCTGACGGATTGCGGCAAAACGGTCCTGAGATAGAACACGGTCGATTTCCTCGGATTGATGCTTGCCTTCATCCCCCAGTGTCTGATCAAGCGGCAGACCAGCACTGTCGAAAATCGCCTTGAAGTTCGCAGACTCTGCCGTTCCCGGCTGCACACGCATAGCCCAGCGTCGAAGCCTTAGCAAATTGTAGACATAGTAGTAAGACGCTTTTTTCTCACGGTCACCGGCGAGCATCCACTCCAGATACACAGCAGCTTCGAACATAGCTCGAAGCTGTAGGGTGGACGCATGAATGGCGCTACGGCAGAGCAGAATCTCGATCGCGTCGGCCATGGCGACAACCTGTCTCAAGAGAATACCTATTACAACTGCGTCGCCCAACGTCTTGTCGCTTGAGGTGTATGCACGCGGTATCAAATTACTGCCGTAGTTGGCTAGGTCGCGCAGGAGAGCAGTCCAAGTGTTGAGCTGCTCAGACGCAAAAGCAGTCGCTGTCTCGTCGTCCAGTAGCCCCTTGTGTGGATCTTCCGGAATGAGCATGGCGGAGAGTGTACTCCCGGTCGATCCGGACGAGGAATGCCTCTGCACTCCTCGCCGCTCATGTCGGGGGCTTCAAAGACAGATGTAAACTCCCTCCTGCGATATAGTTGCTGCTTCCTGATCGGGCCCGACGGCCATCGCCAGCTCGCGATAAGGGCCGGAATCTCTGGCCCGGGTGACTGCGAAGTGCTTTCGTTGTGGGGGAGAAGTAATGAAGATCCCGAAGTGGTTGGGCATCGCTGCCATTGTCACCGCGACTCTATCAGCGCAAGCTCCCCCTCCCCGCAACGTGAGTTTGCAATGGTGGGGACAGTTGCGCACAGCGGCCCCGTCGCTCTGGGGTGAATTTGAAGACCTCAATGTGACCGGAGGTCCGCTGTGGCTGACCGCCTCCCACTGGTTCGTCGCCATTCCTCTCGAAAGTCTTTCCCCAACCAGCTTTTCGGAAGCCCACGATCGATTCAAGCGTGGCCTGCCCGGAAGGGTAGCCAGCACCGTCTACACCGGCGCCATCGAAGTGCCAAGCTCCCTGCTGCCGTACTCCACGGCGACTCCTGCTGAGATAGAAGCGGTCAAAAAGCTCATCACGGCTGTGAATCCCATCAACAGCACCCGAATCGTGGCCTACGTCGTCCCGGCAATCCCCGACTCGCAAGACGCGCGGAAGCTTTTTGCGTTCGCCAGGGACCTGAAGATTCAAACCATTGTCGTGGAGCGGCCTCCTGCGTCGCTCCCGGAATTGGACAAGCTTGCCGGCGAGTACAACGTCAACCTCGGGCTTCTGGCTGACTCCAATCCCGCAGCCCTTATGCCATCGCTGAAGGAACTCAGCTCCAGGGTTGGCCTTGTCGTGGATACGGCAAAGTGGGAGCAGCTTCGCACCCATCCGAAGCAAGCCGTGGCTTCTCTCCAGGGCAGGCTCCTGGGCATACGGCTGCGCGGCAAGATCGACT
>JBFXAV010000522.1:0-2763 GCA_050183935.1 Candidatus Korobacteraceae bacterium
ATCTTCGAATCTACGAGCACCCAAGAAGGCCAGCGAAAAACGCAAGCGCGTGGGACGCGGCATGGGATCGGGCATGGGCAAGACCTCGACCCGCGGACACAAGGGGCAGGGCTCGCGCTCCGGGTCGCGCCTGATGCGAGGCTTTGAGGGCGGCCAGATGCCGCTGCACCGCCGCCTTCCCAAGCGCGGATTCACCAACATCTTCCGCACCGAATACTCGGTCGTGAACATTGGGCAGCTGGCGGAGCTGGGCGAGACCAACATTACCCTGGAAGTCCTGCGCCAGGCCGGGCTGGCCAAGCGCAAGCTTCCCGTCAAGGTGCTCAGCGAAGGAGAACTTTCGGCGGCGCTGACCGTGCAGGCCAATAAGTTTTCCAAGTCGGCGCAGGAGAAGATCGAACGTGCGGGTGGCAAAGTGGAAGTGATCGCATCCGCGCCTGCGGCACAGTAGGCAGGTTTTGGCGCGGCAAAGCGCCCCGTTCCGGCAGGCATAGCTCCGGAAGCGAGGACGAGGTTACAGGCAGATGCTGGAGAGACTTACTAACGTATTTCGCATCCCCGACCTGCGGAAGCGCATTTTCTTCACGCTGGGATTGCTCGCCGTATACCGCCTCGGCGGCCACATCCCCACCCCGGGAATCAACGCCGATCTCCTGCAGCAGTTCTTCGAGCAGAACCGGGGCACGTTTCTGGGTTTTGTGGACCTCTTCAGCGGAGGCCAGCTCCGCCGCCTGACGATCTTTGCTCTGGGCATCATGCCCTACATCACGTCCTCCATCATTTTGCAGTTGCTCACGGTGGTCTATGAGCCACTGGCGCGGCTGCAAAAGGAAGGGGAACTGGGACGCAAGAAGATCACCGAGTACACCCGTTATCTGACCCTGCTCCTGGCTTCCATGCAGTCGTTCGGAATTGCCGTTACGCTGGAGCGCCAGACCATGACGGGCGGCGTTCCGTTCGTTACCAATCCCGGCTGGGGATTCGTGTTCATGACCGTGCTGACCCTGACCACGGGCAGCGTGTTCATCATGTGGCTGGGCGAGCAGATTACCGAGCGCGGCGTTGGCAACGGCATGTCGCTGCTGATTTTTGCCGGCATCGTGGTGGGTTTGCCTGCGGCCATGGCCGAGCTGTTCCGCATGGCCAGCACCGGCGCCTGGGGAGCCTTCACCGTACCCGCGCTGGTCATTCTGGTCGGGATCATGGTCGCCGTGGTTGCGTTCATTGTCTTTGTGGAGCGCAGCGAACGCCGCATTCCGGTGCAGTACGCCAAGCGCGTCGTAGGCCGTAAAGTCATGGGCGGAGGCTCCACGCACCTGCCGCTGCGCGTCAACTCCGGCGGCGTCATGCCAGTCATTTTCGCGTCCTCGCTGCTCACGTTGCCGCAGACTGCGGGCTGGGCATTGCAGGACAATCGCTATTTTGGGCCGCTGCTTCAGGCGCTCCAGTGGGGAGAGCCGCTGTACACCCTGCTCTACGCCACTGGCATCATCTTTTTCGCGTACTTCTATGTCTCCATTGTCTTCAACCCCACCGAGGTTGCCGACAATATGCGGAAGTACGGAGGCTTTATTCCAGGAATCCGGCCGGGCAAGCGCACCGCCGATACAATCAACGAGATTCTGACCCGAATCACCCTGGTCGGGGCCTTGTACCTGATCCTGATTTCCCTGATTCCCGAGTGGATGATTGCCGGCATCAAACTGAATCATCTGCCCGGGGCGCTGGGCACGTTTTTCGAGCGGCTGCCAACGTGGATGACCAACGGGCTTGGCGTCACGTTCTACTTCGGCGGAACATCGCTGCTGATTGTGGTTGGCGTTGCTATCGACACAGTACAGCAGATTGAGGCCCAGTTGATCATGCGTCACTACGAGGGCTTTACTCCCCGTAGCGGACGTATTCGCGGTCGTCGCAGCTGGTAGGCTGGCTGCTGGGTGGATTTGCCGGAGCCCCGGCAGGAGAGCGGGCGGCTCCGGATCAACGCTAGCGTTTCCCTGGGAGTGTCCGGGAAGCGCTGCCTTTGGGGAACTCAGGACCGGAATCGACGATGAAACCAAGCGCGTTCGCCGCCAATTCCCGGCTGGCTGCGGCAGGCCCGATTATCCTGCTGGGCCCTCCGGGGGCCGGCAAAGGGACGCAATCCAAGCGTCTGATGGCCCGCTACGGGGTGCCACAGGTCTCGACCGGGGACATCCTGAGGGACCATGTTGTCCGGGGTACCCAGCTGGGGGAGAAGGCGCGGGCAACAATGGAGCGCGGCCAGCTGGTGGAAGATACTTTGGTCTGCGACATGGTGGCGGAGCGTTTGAGCCGCCCGGACTGCCTGCGAGGGTTCATTCTCGACGGGTTTCCGCGCACGGTAGCCCAGGCGGAGTGGCTGGATCGCTATCTGCAGACGCGACTTTTTGAAACCAACGGACTTAGGCAGGTGCCGCTGGTTGTGATCAGCATCCGCGTGGGATACAATGAATTGTTGCGTCGTCTGGCTGGACGCCGCTGTTGTCCCACCTGCGGGCGGATCTACAACATTTATTCCCAGCCTACCCGGGAGCCGGGCCGCTGTGACGTGGATGGCACTGAACTGGTCACCCGTCGCGACGACCGCGAGGAAGTCATCTCTGAGCGCCTGAAGGCCTACGAGAGGCAGACGTTGCCGCTGGTGGAATACTATCGCGCCCAGGGGCGGCTGCACGAGATTGATGGAGCCCGTCCCATGGAGACGGTCATGGAAGAGACGCAGAGCATTATCGAGAATGGCAA
>JBFXAV010000523.1:0-2756 GCA_050183935.1 Candidatus Korobacteraceae bacterium
CGCCGTCCTGGCTTAAAGGTGACGCGCATCGCTACCGGCATCCCCGCAGGGAGCGACATCGAATACGCGGATGAAGTCACGATGCTGAAAGCACTGGAAGGCCGTCGCGAGTTGTAGACGGCAAGGGAGAAGCCTTCCCCCATGTGCAAAGATTTGCGACCCTGGATGTGCATGGCTTTCAAAACTACTTTCTAAAAGCTCCTTATCTCCTTGAAATTTAATCTCTTAAACAGAATCGATTTGAATACATTTACTGGCATACGGCGTGCTTATCCTAAGGCAGAGGTTGAGCCCGCAACATCGGACGCAACCAAAACGATTGCCGCTCCTACGGGAGTGTTCTGCTATTAGCTGTAACCGCAGTAATCAGCAGAAAACCAAAACCGGGCAAACCTGCCCGGTTTTTTTGCGTTTCCAGGTACGCCGACACGCGCTGGTTAACGACCCGCCTGGTCAACCGCGGAGCTTCGCCAGCAAGTCCTGGGGGTGTACTGGCTTGGCGAGGATCTCGAATTCGTGGCCTTGCGAGCGGGCAGTCTCCAGCAGGTCCGCCGTAGCTGCCTGTCCGGAAAATAGCAAAACCTTACAAGCTGGCAGAAATTTGCGGATGTTGATGGCAGCTTCAATGCCGTTCATGTCAGGCATGATCACATCACTGATCACTAAGTCCGGCTTGACCGAACGGGCCTGCTCCACCGCAGCCGTGCCCGTATACACTGCGGAAGCCTCAAAGCCATGCTGGTTGAGGATAATGGTCAGAGTGTCGGCGATCACCCGCTCGTCGTCCACAACCAGGACTGTTGGTTTGCCCTTTTTAGTCGTCATGTGTCTGCCCGCTCTCCTGGCCAATGGATGGGTTAAGGTGTATTAGAGGTTGTTTCCAACCTGATTAAAACTGCAAAAATTACCATAACATTCCAGACTAGTTCGGGCAAAAGGGCCCATGCTCGTGGCCACCGTTGTCCATGTCCCTCAGGCTAGTCGCCTTCATACGCGGGATGTGCTAGGTTCTTGAGCAATCCTTTGCGACCCTTTGAAAAAGCTCCGCCGGAAGTACAGGAAATCCTGGGGAAGCCCATCCGCGATCTGGGGCTGAAGCTGGCCGGATCTCCCCTGGAGCGTTCCGTGCAACAGCTCTACAAGGAACTCGACCGCAAAGGCCTCAAGAAGTTCCATCCGCTCTGTTACCTTTCGGACGAATGGGGTTGTCCCTCGGGTGAGCCCGTAATCGGCATTCCGTTTTACCTGGCGAATCCTCAGTTGGCGGAACTCGAACGCAATATGAACGACCTTGAGGACGCACGCGAGATCATGATGTATCTGCGCCACGAGGCCGGGCACGCATTCAACTACGCCTATCGTCTCTACCGTGCGCCGGAGTGGCGCGAGATGTTCGGACCCTACCGCCGTCCCTACCGCGAGGACTACCGGGCAATTCCGTTCTCACGAAAGTATGTGCGCCACATTGCAGGGTGGTACGCGCAGAAGCACCCCGATGAAGACTTCGCTGAAACCTTTGCTGTCTGGCTTACACCGGGCTCGCGCTGGCGCGAAAAATACAAAGGCTGGGAGGCACTGGAAAAGCTCAAGTACCTGGATCGCATTGCCCGCAAGGTTCGCGACCAGGAACCGCTAAGTCCACTGGGGCAGACCGACATCACCGTAGAGGAGATGGAAACCACTGTCGGCGACTTTTATGCGAACTCAGTTACCCGCGAGCTTTCCTCCGAGGAGCTAAAACTCGACGCCGACCTTCTGGATATCTTTTCTATCTCGCGGCGCCGCAAGCGTGGCGTACGTCCTGCGGCAGATTTGCTTCGTGAAAATCGCAAGGCCATCGTGGACAAGGTCGCTTACTGGAGCGGCGCGCGGCGACCCTTCGTCAAGAGTTTGGTAGAACTCATTGAGGCGCGCGTTGGGGAACTTAAGCTCCTTTGCGACATCGCTAATGAGCGTCAACATCTGGTCGAGATCACCGTGTATACGACGGCCCTCGCAATGAATTACGCAAGTCGTGGAAAAGTTGTACTCCCGTAATTGAGAAAACTTCTGCTCATTCCTTTACACTGGTGTTGGGAGGACTGATGACCGGCCAAAAATTAAAAGTGGCCGTTCTGTACGATCTCTGGGAGCAGAACGCAACTCCAACCGAGCCCGAACCGCCCACGCGCAAGAAGCAGAAGACGAAAAAGCGCAAGCCCAAGCATGACCGCGAGGAAGTGTTTGAAGCGCTGGAGAAGCTGGGGCACGAACCCTTCTACTACGTGCTCGACGGCCGTGCGCAGACCCTGACAGCGCTTGCTCGCTGCGGCGCAGATCTGGTGTTCAACCTGACGGAGTCCTACGCAGGAGACGACACCATGGACACGAACCTTGCCGCCTATCTCGAACTTCTCGGGCTTCCCTACACCGGCAATGGACCGCACGCCATGGTGCTGGCGCAGGACAAAGCCATTGCCAAAAAAATGTTCGCCTTTCACGGCGTACGTACCCCACGTTTCGCTACTGCCTATAAGGGCAAGATCGACCATGCGCACGATATTTCCTTTCCACTCATCGTTAAGCCGATGCGAGAAGATGGGTCCATTGGTATCGGCTCCGACTCAGTCGTCAATACCGTGAAAGAACTCATGGAACAAGTCGAGTTCATTCAGGAAGAGTTTGACGCACCCGTGCTCATTGAGGAGAACAATGAGGTACGCGAAATCTATTCCGGCAGTTTGGGAAGCTATGAGAGCGCTAATTCGCTGCCGCTG
>JBFXAV010000524.1:0-2750 GCA_050183935.1 Candidatus Korobacteraceae bacterium
CCGCGCTTAACGCTGACTCTGAAATTCCCTTTCCGGCTTCTTTTTCTGCTTTCGCGAATTCCACGATAAGAATGGCATTCTTCGCAGAAAGGCCGATCAGCATTACCAAACCGATTTGTGCGTAGACATTGTTTTCAAGACCTCGAAGCCAAAGAAATGCAAATGCGCCGAAGACAGCAATTGGGGTGCCCAGAAGCACACTGAACGGCAAAGACCAGCTTTCGTACTGGGCAGCAAGAATAAGGAATACAAACAGGAGAGACATGCCAAAGATCACGCTAGGTGGCACGCCTTCGGCTGCCTCTTTTTCCTGATAAGACATACCCATGTAATCAAAGCCCATCTCCGCAGGCATGGACTCGCTGAATACACTTTCAAGGGCGCTCATGGCATCCCCGGAGCTGTATCCCGGAGCGGCACTGCCGTTAATCTGCGCTGCCCTGTAAAGGTTGTAGCGCATCGTGAACTCCGGGCCTGAACTTGCCTTAGTGGTTGTCAAAGCGTTCATCGGAACCGACTGACCTTCTCTGTTTGTCACATAGAACTGTCCCAGGCTGCTCGCGTCAGTACGATAGTCTCCTTCCGCCTGGACATACACCTGCCACTGCCGTCCAAAGCGGTTGAAGTAGTTGACGAGAACTCCTCCCATGAAGGCCTGCATGGTTCGGTAAACGTCACTCAGCTCCACGCCCTGTGCAATCACGCGTGGCCGGTCAACATCAACGTAGACCTGGGGAACGGACGGTAAGAACGTGGTGGAGAGTGATGCCAATTCCGGCCTTTTTCGAGCTGCCTGAAGAAACGTTTCAACCTGCTGTGCAAGGAATTCGGGACTTTTTCCCGAACGGTCTTCCAGAACAAAAGTGAAGCCGCCAGAGGTGCCTACGCCTGGAATAGCCGGCGGCGGGAATGAAAAAGCAATCCCCTCGGGAACTTTGGATAGTTCTGCATTTAAATGTTTCTTGATCGCTTCGTACTGTTCTTCAGGTGCGGAGCGCTCGGCCCAGTCTTTTAAAGTGATAAAGAAGAACGAGCTGTAGGTGTTCTGAACTCCACTCAGCAGACTGTATCCGATGACTGATGTCACTGAGCCTACACCCGGAGTCTTCATGATGATGTCCTCGATCTTGCGCGAGGCTTCTTGATTTCGCTGGAGAGACGCTGCATTGGGTAGCTGAAGTCCCCCGTAGATGTAGCCCTGGTCTTCATCTGGCAAGAAGCTACTGGGGAGCCGAGAGCCAAACCAGCCAGCCAGGACAGCCATGCCCGCGAGCAGAAGCATGCTGACTCCGGCTTTGTGGATTAACCGCCCACAGAGGTTGACATACCCGTCCGTTGCGCGGCCAAAGGTTTTATTAAACCAGCGGAAGAATGGAGCCAATAGGCTGCGGCTTTCTTTTTTTGGCCGTAGCAACAGTGCTGCGAGCGCCGGACTCAACGTCAAGGCATTGAAAGCAGAGAACAATACTGAAATGGCAATGGTGATCGCAAACTGCTGGTACAGGCGGCCCGTGATTCCAGGAATAAATGCCGTTGGCACGAATACAGCGGAAAGAATCAGCGCGATTGCAATCACCGGGCCGGACACTTCTTCCATCGCTTTCAATGCTGCATCTTTCGGAGACATGCCGTGCTCAATGTGATGCTCGACAGCTTCGACAACCACAATGGCGTCGTCGACCACAAGTCCAATGGCCAAGACCAGTCCAAACAGGGACAGCGTATTCACCGAAAAACCAAGCAATGGAAACACTGCAAATGTGCCAATTAAGGACACCGGCACGGCTAAGAGAGGGATCAGGGTTGCCCGCCATCCTTGCAAAAAGATGTACACAACGATCACGACAAGGACGAGTGCTTCCAGAAGGGTATGCTCGATTTCTTTCAGGCCTTCGGTAACGGCGAGCGTTGTGTCCAGCGATACTTCGTATTCGAGGTCGCTCGGGAAGCGTTGTCGCGCTTCTTCCATCAGTGTTCGAACGCCGGCAGCGGCAGACACAGCGTTCGACCCCGGAAGCTGGTACAAAGCAATGACCGCTGCAGGTTTGCCGTTGTAGCTTCCAACCACGTTGTAGGTTTGCGCGCCAAGTTCCAGGCGCGCCACGTCCTTCAAGCGCAGAACTGACCCGTCGGTGTTCGCCCGGACTACGATTTCTCCAAACTCTTCCGCCGTGGGAAGCCTTCCTTGGGCACGGACGGCATAGGTAAACTCCTGGCCTGCGGGGACAGGCTCACCACCAATTTGCCCGGCCGGATTGACCGTGTTTTGTGTTTGTATCGCCTTGATGATTTCAGGAACGGTAATGGACAGCTTCGCAAGCTGGTCCGGATTCACCCAGCAGCGCATCGCATACTGGCCTGCGCCGAATACCGTCACGCTGGCAATTCCAGCAACACGCGTAAACTGATCATTCAGGTTGATGTATGCATAGTTCGCGAGAAAGATATTGTCATAGGTTCCGTTAGGTGAATACAGCGTCAGCAGCATCAGCGGTGCAGTCGTTGATTTTTGTACCGTTACTCCGGCATTGACAACATCTGCTGGCAACTGGGAGTTTGCCTGGTTCGTGCGCATCTGCGACAGAATCTGGTCGGTGTTTACTTCAGTATTGATGTCAAAGTTGACGGTCAGCTTCATGGCCCCGTTGTTGGCATTCGTGGAATACATGTAGTTCATGTTGTCCACGCCACTCATCTGCTGCTCGATCGGTGTCGCTACCGAGAGTTCAACGGTTTGCGCATCCGCTCCC
>JBFXAV010000525.1:0-2749 GCA_050183935.1 Candidatus Korobacteraceae bacterium
TCACTCGAGCCTCAACAATGGGGCACGAACATTGGAATCATTCTCTCAAACTGGGATCGTCAGTTTGGCACTTCTTATCCACATTCGGACGAATATCCTGAGACTGGAGTTGCGGACAATAATTTCCCATGGGAGCACAGCATCCGACGAGCGGATATTTTCCTAAACCTGTGGCGGCAATTCTTGTATCCTTTTCAACGCCTTTTTCAGCGTTAACGGCTCAGCAAGACGCATGCGGACCAGCTGCATCTTGCATCGAATGCGGAAGCGCACACAAGTCGTCCACCGGAGTTCAAATACACGACAGTTGGTGAAATCCCCCTCTTGCCAACGCCGAGCCGCAAAGTTCTAAAGTGCAAAATGGTTTCGCCTGTAAGTCCCTGAAAATCCAGGCCCCATTTTGATGGTCGGCCTAGCGGACGATTTTAGAACTTGGATTACGGATGTTGCCTAGAATTTTGCAGCGTACGTTTTCAAGAAATCAAAGCTGGTCTTGCTTCGGGCCCGAAAAGTTATTGCAGCTCGGAATTTGGGAAGTCATGCCTCGCTGAAGGGCAGCCACCCCCTAATGACCCCGCGATTAACGCTCGCGAGGGATCGCCAGTTTACGACCGGCTGTTAACGCAACGCAAAATACGAGTCTCTCGTCAAAGGCTTTCCAGACTGCTTGAAACGAACAAGAACATCGAACGAATTGGGATATTCTCAGTTACTCTAATTTATCAATTCACTAATGTCCTCCCGGCGCGAATCGACTCAATCCTGAGGGGCCCACATACTGCATCCCCCTCCGCGTCTGTTCCAAAAATGGAAAAAACACCGTCACACGACGCGGCTCGGAAATTGGGAAATAAGATTAGCTGCCAAGAAGCAGGCATCCGTAACCCATACCGTCCAGGAGCGGAGGAGAGAATGCCTTTGTTCTTTTGTGATTCATGCCAGCGAGAGACTAATTTCATGCCCGTTTACGTCGCGGTCAAACAGATTGGCGTTGGACGCTCCACAATCTACCGGTGGATTGACCGTAGTTGGGTGCATTGCATTGAACTGGCGAGTAGTCGGCGGCTCATCTGTCAGGAATCGCTGAGTCGCCGGTTCAAAAACAAGAGTGGTTCATCGATTGTGGAAAACAATTCGTCCCAAGGTGTCCCGTAGTGTCCCATCTTGTGCCATTCCGTTGCTTGCCTTGCTAGCTGTTCTCTCTTAATCTCGCAGCTCTCTCAGCTCTGTCGTCAGGGAACTGAGCAGCCGTCGCGAGTCAGCCTTGCCTTTGATCGTGGCGTAGGTTTCTTCAACAACTCAGCTTTACCAGCGTCTCGTCGAGCGAGGATGCCATGAAGTTTGTTGCTTCTGTCTTCAATCCAGCAAATTTGCGGAAGCCTTTGGAACCGTGCGACAGATGCCCGCTATTCCTACGACTGGCCGCCTTTCTGCTTGCACTAATGGCGGCTAGTGCTTCGGGGTACGCCCAGGAATCTCAAAACCCGTCGGAACAAACTGCGTTTTCTCTGGTGACACAGTCTCGGGAGGTTCTCACCGGTGGGACTGCGGTTGCAGACCTCACCCTGAGGGGAAGCGTGAACCTGCCTAAAGGCGAGGAACTCGCAACCGGAATAGTCGTGCTTAAGGTGAAAGGTACTCACCACGCACGCCTGGAAATTTCAGCCGGTGAAAATAGCCGCAGTGAGATTCGGAGCAATATTTTGGGAGAGTGGATTGGGGCCGACGGGGAAGCACATCGAATGGCTCTGCACAATACTCTTGGGCCAGCCGCGTGGTTCGCTCCGCATGCCCTGCTGGAGGCAATGGCAACGTCCGATGCAGTGGTGTCGTACATAGGCAAAGAAACAAGGAACGGAATTAATGTCGAACACATCCGCTCCAAACGGCAGTTTCCCAGAAGCCTCAGTTCATTGCCAGTTGAGATTCAACAGAGAATTCCTGATATTTCTCAATTTAGCGTAGTAGACCTTTTTCTGGATGCCCAAACCCATCGGAAGTTCGTTATGCCGGCTACCGCATTGTTAACGGGGTGCGAATGCCCTTTCGCATTCAACGCCTTATGTCGAATGGCCTTGACGTGGATATATCGCTCGAAACAGCCGAGATTAACGCTGGGGTTGCGGATTCTGAATTCACGCTGCGGTCTGCGGGGAGGTCACAATGACTAGCCGCCTCACTGGTGTTGTTCTGTTTCTTGTAGTCGCATTCGTGTTCTGCTCGCAGGCTTCTGCGCAATCCGTTACAGGGCTCCCGCCGTTCTCCAGCCTCACCGGTCCACCCGACAGAATCAACCTGAGCAACTTAAACATCAACATTGCAATACCAATCTTGCAGAAGCCTGGGCGCGGGTTGCCGCTGAACTACGTTTTGGCCTACAACAGCTCCGTCTGGGAGCGCGTAACCGTCAACTGGAATGATTATTGGTTACCACGAGGAGGATGGCAGGCGCTGCACGATGTTTTGGCTGGCAGGCTCACCTATGACAACGCCCAGTGGCTTTGCAGCGATCCGTACGACCCGTTCAATCCAGACCCCTATCGCACCGCAGGATTCGAGCAGAACTTTGTCTACACGACTCCTGCAGGAACACAGCATAGTTTTAGTTACTATACTTCTTACGATGAGTGTGCGAGCACAAGTGGTTCCGGGGGCACCACGGATGCGACAGATGGTTCTGGCTATCAATTGGTTCCAAACACTGGCATCATTACGCCCGGCGGACTGCTAATCAACCCTCCTTATGACA
>JBFXAV010000526.1:0-2743 GCA_050183935.1 Candidatus Korobacteraceae bacterium
GCTCTCCCCGGACGGCAAACGTGTCATGATGATTTCCTGCATCGACAACCTGGTGAAGGGCGCTGCCGGCCAGGCGGTGCAAAACATGAATGCCGTGTACGGCTGGGATGAAACGGAAGGGCTGATTCGGTGAGAGTGGTCATTAAAATCGGTGGGGCGCTGCTGGAGGATCCCGCGCTGGTGGAGCAATGGGCGCAGTGTGTCTCGCAGCTTGCAGCCTCCGGGCATGAGGTGATGGCAGTCCACGGTGGCGGCGCTGCGCTCACCCGCACTCTCGACCGCATGGGCAAGAAGAGCACCTTTGTGAACGGCCTTCGCGTCACCGATGCCGAGACGCGCGATGCCGCTCTTATGGTGCTGGCAGGTCTTACCAACAAAAAATTGGTCGCCGCCCTCGCCCGCCGGGGAACACGCGCGCTCGGAATCTGTGGAGCGGATGGCATGAGCTTTCGTGCCCGCAAGCGTCAAAGCACAAACGGAGATCTCGGATTTGTCGGCGATGTTTCCTCCGTCGATGCCGCATGGCTCGAAAGCGTACGATCGCAATCAGTAGTGCCTGTAATCGCCAGCATTGCTCTCGGCGAAGATGGCGAGTTCTACAACGTAAACGCCGATGAAATGGCCTCTGCCTGCGCCGTCGCCACTGGCGCGAAGCTTCTGGCCTTCCTCACGGACGTCCCCGGAGTCTGGAACGCCGAGCGTACAGTTATCCCGCGCCTCACTTCGGCAGAAGTTGCGGAACTTACGCGCAGCGGCATCATCCAAGGAGGCATGCTCCCCAAGCTCGAGGCTAGCCAGCGTGCCCTGCGAGGCGGGGTGAGTTCGGTGCATATTCTCCCCGGCGCAGCCTTGGAGAAACTTTCCCGCCTGGGCCATACGCCCATCGATTCGGGAACGGAACTGGTCGCATGACGTTGCAGAGCCGCAAAGCGTTGTTGCCGGATGCTCCCGCCATTCACGCACTCATCCAGGACTACGCCCGCGAAACCCTGCTGCTGCCTCGCACGCTGGCGGAGCTCTGCGAGAACGTCCGCGACTTCACCGTTGTTGAAGACGACGGACAGGTGATTGCCTGCGGCGCGTTGCACCTCTACGGCCCTCACCTTGCGGAAGTGCGCTCCATCGCCGTGGCGCGAGACCGTCAGGGTCAAGGCATAGGTTCGGTGTTGATGCGTGCTTTGCTCAAAGAAGCCGATGACCACCAGACCGAACAGGTCTGCCTGTTCACGCGCGCTCCCGAGTTCTTTGCCAAGGTGGGTTTCGTCGCCGTCCCCCACCAGAGCCTGCCCGACAAGATTTACAAGGATTGCCAGACTTGCCCCATGTTTACCAAGTGCGATGAAGTCGCCATGGTGTATGCCGATGGTAGGTCCGTGGAAGCGGTCCTGCGCTGGGCGGAACAGAAGAGCTCCGAGAGCCTGCCCTTGCTGCCCATTCTGGCGAAACAATCTCGATGAACAAGACCAAGAACAACCTTCAAGTCCCCAAAGGATTCGTGTTTTCCGGGGTGGTAGCGGGCATCAAGATTTCCGGTGCTCCCGACCTTGCCTTGGCGCTTGCGCCCGAGGGCGCCAGCGCAGCCGCTCTATTCACCACCAATCGCGTGGTCGCAGCGCCTGTGATCGCCGGACGCGCCAACCTCAAGGCCAGCCGTGGCCGCATGCGCGCCGTAGTGGTGAACTCCGGCAATGCCAATTGCGCGACCGGAAAGACCGGCTTGCGCGCCAGCGAAACCATTTGCCGCGAACTCGCGAAGTTGCTGAAGTGCCGCCCGGAAGAAATCTTCCCGTCATCCACCGGCGTCATCGGAGTCCCCCTTCCCATCGATCGCGTCTTGAAGGCCATGCCCGCATTGCTCGACGCTCGCGGTGAATCTTCCGGTCATGCCGAGTGCTTTGCCCGCGCCATCATGACCACGGATACCCGTCTGAAGTCGGCCTGCGCTTCTTTTCGTAGCGGGGGACAAACCGTCTCGCTGATGGGGGTCGCCAAGGGCGCCGGCATGATTCACCCCAAACTGGCGACCATGCTGGTGTATCTGTTCACGGATGCCAAGGCCACTCCCGCGCAGCTTCGGCCCATGCTGGCGAAGGCCTGCGGAGAAAGCTTCAACCGCATCAGCATTGACGGCGACACCTCCACCAACGACACCGCTCTGCTGCTCGCCAGCGGAGCCAGTGGCGTTGACGTGAGCAAGCCCGCCGAGCGCACTCGCTTTGTCGCCGTGCTGGCAGATGTATGCCAATCCCTCGCAAAGCAGATCGTCGCCGACGGCGAAGGAGTACAGCACGTGGTGGCGCTCAAGATCGAGCAGGCGAAAAGCGAAGCCGAGGCCGAGCAGGTCGCTCGCGCCATCGCAAATTCCCCGCTGGTCAAAACCGCCTGGGCTGGAGCCGATCCCAACTGGGGACGCGTGCTCGCCGCCGTGGGCTACTCCGGAGTTCCTATCGATCCTGCGCGCGTCTCCATTTTTTTTGGTCCTCACGCCGTATGCCGCAATGGCGAGAAGGCACCCTTCGACGAAAACCAGGTCCACAGTTATCTCGAGCAGCCGGAACTGGAGATCGGCGTCCGCCTCGGTCGTGGCCGCGCCTCTGCCACGTTCTGGACCTGCGATCTCAGCGTGGAGTACGTAAAGATTAACGCCGAATACCGCACCTGACGGCGTGCTAATCCATGAACGCCGCCTCCCTTTCCGAAGGACGAATCATCGCTGGCTATCTCATTTTCCTGGCCAGCTATA
>JBFXAV010000527.1:0-2735 GCA_050183935.1 Candidatus Korobacteraceae bacterium
TCGTGGTTGGAAAGGCCGAACTTTTCCGATCCGAACAGCAGGGCAACACTTCCAGAAGCTAGATGCTTGCGGATGAGTACAGCTCCGGTCTCAAGCCTGCGCACAGGATGTTGCAGTTCGCGATGCCGTACGTCGCTGGTTCCTACCACCAGTGTGCAGTCGGCTATGGCCTCGGCGACGGTGGCGAACTGCTGGGCGCGCGCGAGTACTGTGGCTCCTCCGCGCGCGGAACGCGCTTCGCGAAAGGCGACATCGTAGGGATTTACCAGGCGCAGGCTCTGGATGCCGAAGTTGCTCATGGCACGCGCAGCCGCGCCTATGTTCAGCGGGTTGCGCGGATCGACGAGCACTACGTGCAGGCGTTGCAGATGGGTCGGAGTGGGCAATGCACGCTATTCTAACCGGCCGACATAGAGCAGGGGATGGTTCCGAATCAGCGGGAGGGCGCGGTTGCGTGCTCGACCATCAGCATGCGTGCCGGGTCTAGAGGCGGGGTGAGGCTGAGATACCAAAGGCAGAGAAACAGCAGAAGCGCGAATACCGTGGCGATGTTTCTGGCGATTGTCTTCAACGCTTTCTTGCCCGCCGCTGTGGCGCTAGGGGACCGAGGACATCAGCAGCGCCCAGGTCGCCACTCCCAGAGCGCTGGCGAGAACAACGGCGATTATTTTTGGCTTCATGGCATTGTGAAGCGTTCAAGAGAAGCTCCTGCTTGTATTGCAGCCTACGGGGAAATACTGAGGCAAGAGAAGAGAGCAGGCGCAGGAAGTAACCAGTTTCACAGTGGTCGCGATGCCCGTTTCGAGAAAACATAAGCAACCACAGGCGGCTGGCTTCCACTCTCAGTATCTTTACAGGAGAGTGTTACGGATGTTTTCGCGTCGCCGTTTCCTCAGCACGCTTTCCAGGACCGCCCCGTTGGCGGCGGCTGGATGCGCAGGAATCACAAATAACCAGCAAACCCCGCCGCCCCAAACTCCCAACGAGCCGACGCCACCACCGCCTCCACCACCCCCTCCGACGACACCTCCAGATCCTCCTCCGCCTGATCCGCCTTCCACTGCGGGCTCCCTCAAGAGCATTGAGCATGTGATCTTTACCATGCAGGAGAACCGCTCTTTCGATCACTATTTCGGCAAGATGCCCGAATACCGCCGCATGAAGGGATATCCCGGGGAAGTGGATGGATGGCCCGCGAATGCGTCCAATCCCGCAGCGGATGACCCCACGCAGCAGGTATTGCCCTATCACTTCAAGACGCAGTGCCACGAGAACCTGCCACCGGGCTGGAACGAGAGCCATGTGCAGTGGAACCGGGGTACTCCTTCTTCTCCGGTCGCCAAGCTGAATGGGTTTGTTTATGCGGCTGCGCGCTACTCCCAGCGCGAGGGTTTGCAGGACGTTGCGGGTGTGCGTGCGATGGGCTACTACGATTGGAACGACCTACCCTACTATTACGAGCTGGCCTCGCAGTTTCCTACCAGTGACCGCTATTTCTGCTCCCTTCCAGCATCCACACTGGCGAACCGTTTGTACTTGCTGGGAGGCTCCAGCTTTGGGCGTGCTCTATCGAACTTTCCCGAAGGCGCACAGTACCGGCACGACACGATCTTCGACCTTTGCGAGAAGCACGGAATTAGCTGGCGCATTTACGTGAATGGCGAGTTTACCTACTACAACTGGTTTATTGGATCGAACCGCCACCGCGACGACGGCAAGATTGCTCCGGCAGAGCAATTCTTTTCAGATGTCTCCAGCGGCACGCTGCCACAGGTGGTACTGATCGAGTCGGGGACTTCGACGGGTTACGACGAGCATCCGCGCAACAACATCCAGCGCGGGGTGGCGTTCATCAAGCAGTATTTCGACGCGGTGATGAACAGCCCGTTGTGGCTGAAGTCGGCGATGTTCCTTACTTACGACGAGCACGGCGGGTTTTATGATCACGTGGTACCACCAGCGGCGGTCAAGCCGGACAATATTGAGCCGATCCTGCCGCCAGAAGCTGTGCCCGGAGCGTTCGACCGCTATGGATTTCGCGTGCCATTCATCATGATGTCTCCGTGGGCGAAGAAGCATTACGTGTCGCACCAGGTTGCCGACCACACTTCGATCCTTAAGTTCATTGAGACCCGGTTCGAGCTTCCATCGCTGACGCAGCGGGACGCGGCAGCGCATGACCTGCTCGATATGTTCGACTTCAGCCAGATGCAGTTTGAGCATCCACCGGCTCTCCCGGCGCAGCCAACGGATGGAGTCTGCCGCTACGAACTGGTGGCTGCATAGCCAAGCTTAAGCGGCGGGGTGCAACACAGAACGCGGAAATTCGCTCTAAACGGGAGCATGGCAGAGGACACAGAGGGTGCGCTCCTAACCCGGGACAAGCTTTCCGCGTTCGCCCTGCTTGGGCTTACCCTGCTGCTGCTCTACCTCGCCTACCTGCTCATCAAGCCATTCGTGCCGGCTCTCTCGTGGGCATTGGCGTTGGCGGTGGTTACGTATCCCATTCACAACTTTGTTTGCCGGAAGATTCCGAAGCCGGATCTTGCTTCGGGAATCTCCGTTACGCTGATTGCCCTGCTCTTCGTGATTCCGATTGCTCTGGTGACCCACTACACCGCTCAACAGGCTGACCAGGCATTGGAAATGCTGCGGTCCGAGGAGAGCCAGAAAAAGTGGGTGCAGTTTCGTGAACAATACCCTCGCGTGGGACGGGCAGCGGAGTGGCTGCGGCA
>JBFXAV010000528.1:0-2734 GCA_050183935.1 Candidatus Korobacteraceae bacterium
GTTGGCAAGCGTGGTGGTTTCGAAAATTGCGCGTTCCTCTGTCCGGAAAAGCCCGATAAGAATCTGGTTGTCATGGAAGTTGCTGCCAACGGTGAGCAACGCATTGTTCCCTAAAAACCTCCACGGATGCCGCCATTGAGCATTTACTCCCTCGATGAGGCGCGAGTCATGCTGCTGTATCTGGTCGCCGCGCAACGGGTCGTTTAGGAAAAACGTAAAGTTCGACCAAAGATCAAAAAGCCAACGGGAAACAAACCCATCAATCTTGAAAGTGTCGCCCCCCTCCCACTCCTTGCTGTAGTAAGAAGAAAGCGTTCCGCTGTAGTTCTTGCCACCGTTCAGGGGATCAATCGCGCCAAAGCGATCCAGCCTGCCGGAGTCCACCTCGTCGAGCGGAATCTGTCCGGAAGAATCGAACACATTGCGGGCCAGGTTCAGCTTGAAGCCGACCGCCTCGTGCTGGTTGCGATGCCAGGTGTAATTGCCGCTCAGGTTATCGCGGCGATAGTTCAGCGGATTCACGAATGGCCCGTCGGTGCCGGACCCTTCATAGGCCACATAGCTATCAACGTCGGTCCGTCTGGGGCTCCAGGCCAGAAAAGTGCGTAGCGCCCCGAAGGAACCGCCTTGCAGCCGCGCCATGTAGCGATCAGGCAGCCGCTCGCGCAGTCGCACGTGAACGACGCCGAGTCCTGAGAAGTCCCCGTACTCCGCGCTGAACGGGCCGTTCAGAATGTCCACGCCCTCGACAAGCTCCGGCGTCAGGCTCTTGAGCGCGCCCAGATATCCCTGCCCATGACCCTGCGTGCCCTGGTTCTGCTGGACATTGTCGAACATGACCTTCAATCCGCCACCTACGCCACCGTGGTCAAGGTTGAAGCCGAAGCGCCGGACTTCAATGGACTTGCCGCCGCCCTCGTGCTGCCCAACGTTGATGCCTGCCGCCAGCACGTCGAACACCTGATCGTCACGGGAAAAGAGCGCGTTCTGGTAGACCGCATCGTTGCGGCGATCAATGCCTGGCTCCAGTCCGGGAGCGGTAACCAGCACACTGCGATGCACGGCGCCAATGGCATACCGAACACTTAGAATCACGCTTTGCGAACGCATGTAGCGAGGCACCGTGATCTTCTCCGGAACCACATATGCGCCACTCGCTTCCAGAATCACATCGCCTGGTGGAAGGCTCAGGCGGAAGCTTCCTTCGGAGCCCGTCGCCACCTGCTCGCGTTGTCCCGCGGCTTCCCCAGCTACGGTTACCCCCACGACCGCCCGGCCGTTTTCATCCACGACCCTTCCTGTGAGCGTGTCTGTTCCACCCTGACCCCAGGAATACGGCACCGCTAACGAAAACATGAATGCAAGAAGGATGCAGATTTGGACGAATACCTTGGGGAAGGCCGACATGAAGAGGGTTTCCTTGCTGGGCATGGATTATAGTGCTACGAAAATATAATTCGTAACACCGATCGCTGGCAATCTTAAAATCGAATCAACAATTGATTTTCACACCAGCAACCCGAAGCCTAGGAAGTATGTGGGTGCGTGTGAGGAACCGCGCCTCGCCTGGCTTTACTGCGGCCAGTGATTTCTGGGCCTGGAAGTGTTACGAACAGCCGTCCGTGTTTCACTCCCTTCAAACTGAGCAGCATTTCGGCCATGCCACGCACTTCACGCAGCTTGCCTCGCAACACAATCACTTCCATGCAATCGTCGTGACTGATATGAACATGCAGCACGGAAATCACAAGCCCGGGATGATCGTGCTGAATATCCGTCATGCGCTCCGACAGGTCACGGGCATGATGGTCGTATACAAGCGTCAGGCTGCCCAGCACTTCTTTGCGTTCGGAATGTTGTTCGAGTTGCTGCTTGACCAGGGCATCCCGCATCAGATCGCGCAGTGCTTCCGAGCGGTTGCCGTATCCTTGCGCGGTTATGAGCCGGTCAAAACTTTCCAGCAGGTCGTCTTCCACGCTCACGCCGAATCGCGACAGCTCCGCCATTGCCAGGCTCCTTCAGAAAATGCGCTCCACCGGAGCCTGGAATCGTACCATTACACTGCCTGCGAGCGCCGCATGTGGCCGGGTGGTTTATGATCCCCTGCGTGACCGAACGCACGCGCGGCAGCTTGATCACATTTGAAGGGCTCGACGGTTCGGGCAAGAGCACCCAGCTTGCCAGGCTGGCCGATGCGCTCACCTCAGAAGGATATGGAGTAGTGACCACTCGCGAGCCGGGTGGGACCGCCATTGGAGAACGGGTGCGCGCACTGCTGCTGGATTCGGGAACCTCCGGGCTGTCTCCGTGGGCGGAACTGGCGCTTATGTTTTCCGCGCGCGCACAGCACATCCAGGAAATTATTCTGCCCGCGCTTGAGAAAGGCAGCGTCGTTCTGTGCGACCGTTTCACGGACTCCTCCGAGGCCTACCAGGGCGGAGGCCGCAATCTGGGCAGCGCGCCGGTGCTGGAACTGCACCGCATTCTCTGCGGCGATCTTCAGCCCAACATCACCATTCTGATGGATACGGATGCCGGCCCGAGCCTTTCTCGGGCACGACGGCGCAATCGATCCCAGCAGGGCGTTGCCGATGAGAGCCGCTTTGAGCAGGAGAGCCGCCAGTTTTTCGAGCGTGTACACCAAAAGTATTTGGAGATTGCGCACCGTGACGCCAATCGCGTGGTTCGTGTTGATGCCCGCCGCGAGATTGACGACGTACACGCCGACATCCTG
>JBFXAV010000529.1:0-2724 GCA_050183935.1 Candidatus Korobacteraceae bacterium
GACCAGTACCGCTTCTGCTCCGAGCTGGATGGAGGGATTCACGCGGGAGTGCAAGTCTCCTATCGCGACTACCCGCCGTACTTTGATCGGGAAGGTCTGTACGGCTCAGCCGCAGGCGACTACCGGGATAACGCGGAACGATTTGCGCTGTACTCGCGGGCGGTAGTGGAGGCGTCGAAAATTCTTGGCGTCCCCGACGTTTTTCACTGCCATGACTGGCAGGCGGCGCTCATCCCCGTGCTGCTGCGTACTCTGTATCGCGGCGATCCTGCATTTTTTTCTACGAGCACTGTTTTCACCATTCACAATATCGGCTACCAGGGGCTGTTCCATCCCGACACGTTGCCGCTGCTCATGCTTCCGTGGGACCTGTTCACGATCGACAAGATGGAGTTTTTCGGCAAAGTGAACTTCATGAAAGGGGCGATTGTATTCAGCGATTTTGTCACCACGGTGAGCAAAAGGTATGCCCAGGAGATTCAGACTCCCGAGTATGGGTTTGGGCTGGAAGGAGTGCTGCATAGTCGGGCGTCCACCGTAGCGGGAATCGTGAACGGTGTGGACTACGAGGAATGGAGTCCTGAAACCGACCGCTTGATTGCCGCGAATTATTCCGCCGAGGATCTTAGCGGCAAGGCCCTTTGCCGGCGCGATCTGCTGGCGGAATTTGGAATGGATGCAAGTGACCCGACCCTGCCGGTGATTGGCATTGTGTCGCGCTTCGCCTCGCAAAAGGGTTTCGATCTGGTGGCGCGCATTGCCGACCTGCTGGCGCGCGAGCCGCTGATGATCGTGGGTCTGGGCACCGGTGACCGCGAGTATGAAGATTTGTTCCGGCGGCTAACCCGGCAATACCCGGGCCGGTTCGGGGTGAAGATTGCGTATAACGAAAGACTGGCGCATAAGATCGAGGCGGGCGCTGACATGTTCCTGATGCCATCGCATTATGAACCCTGCGGCCTGAGCCAGATTTACAGCTTGCGCTATGGAACCGTTCCCATCGTGCGCGCGACGGGAGGGCTGGACGACACCATTGAACAATGGGACCCGGCAACTGGGAAGGGAACAGGATTTAAGTTTTTAGACTACAACGAAGATGCGCTGCTGGCCTCGATTCGGCAGGCATTGGAAGTATTTCAGGATCGCTCGAGTTGGCAGGTGCTACAGCGGAATGGCATGGCGCAGGATTTCTCCTGGAAGTCCTCCGCTCGGGAGTACCAGCGTATTTACGAGCGCGTGCGGCATCTGCGTGCGCTTCCCGCGCCGGTGTAGGCTGCTCAGTTCCCGGCGACAGCCTGCGGCACTGCATCGAACTCCTCAATGCTGACGGCGATGCCAAGCTGGCTGGAGTCCGGCACGGATTCCACTCGGAGCACCCGGCATTTGCAGCGCACCCAGACGTCCGGCTCCCGCCCGGGAGCGGAGGGAAGCGGCAGCAGCATTTCCAGTTTGGAACCGTGGGCAACTTCGGCATCCAGATAGAGAAAGACGCCGTAAGGGCTGATGTCGCGAGTGACTGCCTGCTGGGTTTCTGGCTGTCTCTGAAGGCGAACGGGGACGTGCCGTTCCATTCGCACTCGCTGCGATCCGCGTTTTTCCCGCTGAGTTTCCTTCGTTGGGTGTGCTTCCTGTTTGTGGGCCATGATTAGTAGATCAATAGATCGATCCGCAGCCAGCAACCAGCCTAGGATGCGCCAACGGCAGCTTAGGTGGGCCAACAGTACAAGGGATGGGTTTCGGAAGCAAGAGCTAAGCAGTTCTTGCAGTGGTGCACTTTAAATAGCGCTCTCCACAGCAGGTTCCTTGCTGCCTCGGTGACACTGCCTTTGATGAATCGGAAAGCCTAAGACCGAACTGCAACGCCACCAGATTCTCCAAGCCTGCTGGAGATATATCCCACGAGGAATGTGACCGTGGCCCCCAGGGCGACATACCACGTCCAGGGTACCGGGCGTGGCAGTGCCAGGGAAAAGCCGGTCCATGGGGACAGGATGGCCCACAGACGCTGTTCCTGCCAGAGATAAAGATTCAATACGAAGCCGCAGAACATGCCAATGCTGGCGCCGCGCTGGTTGGCCGTCTGGGTGAGGACTCCGAGAAGGAAGACTCCCAGCAACGCGCCATAGGCGACGGAAGCAATCGACAGCCCGACTTCGACTACCACGCGGATATCCCGCGAGAGAATCGCTAGAACAAACAGCACGCATGCCCAAACCAGGGTGGAAAGCCGCGAGAGGCGCATGCGCAGGCGCTCGCTTGCCTGGGGATGGCGGCGAAGGTAGAAGTCCACGATGGAACTGGAAGAAAGAGAGTTCAGAGCCGAGCTGAGGTTCGACATGGCCGCGGCCAGGATGGCAGCAATCAGCAATCCGGAAACGCCGTGGGGCATGTGCTCCACGATGAACGTTGGGAAGATTTCGTCGAAAGAAGCGAATGTGCGTCCCGAGCCACCATGGTTGTAGAAGGCGTAAAGCAGAATGCCCACCAGCAGGAAGAACGTGAACTGCAAGAAGACCGCCACGCCGCTGGCCATAAGCGCGAGTTTGGAATCGCGCTCGCTGCGTGCAGCGAGCAGCCGCTGCACAATGAGCTGATCGGTTCCATGGCTCGCAGTGGTGAGAAAGGCTCCGCCAATCAGCCCCGCCCAGAAGGTGTACACCTGGAAAAAATCGGGAGTGAAGTTAAATACCCGGAACTTGTCTCCTGCCTCGGCCATGGAACTGA
>JBFXAV010000530.1:0-2724 GCA_050183935.1 Candidatus Korobacteraceae bacterium
TCATGACCCTCTCTGGAAACCTGGCCAGCATGGCCTGCGCGCTGCCCTATGCCTGCGCCGCGCAGCTCGCTCATCCAGACCGCCAGGTGATCTGCTTTGCCGGAGACGGTGGCTTTAGCATGCTGATGGCGGAGATGGCGACAGCAGTGAAGTACAAGCTGCCGATCAAATGCGTGATCATCAAGAATGACTATTACGGCATGATCAAGTGGGAGCAGATGGTCTTTCTGGGGAATCCGGAATTCGGAGTGGATCTCCAACCCATCGATTTCGTCATGGCTGCTCGCGCCTTCGGAGTGGAAGCCTTCCACCTCGAGAACCCGGAACAAGCGGGCGACGTGGTGGAGCGATTCCTGCATTCGCCCGGCCCCGCGGTTCTCGAGGCTGTTGTTGATCCTCGCACCGCGCCTCTGCCGGCAAAAATCCGCGCTAAGCAGGCATTCCATTTCGTGGAGTCGCTGCTACGGGGACAGCCCGAAGCCAAAGAGATTATGCGCGCCGCATTCAAGGACAAGATTCGCCAGGTGGTGTGAATGTCGCCCGCGCGAGCAAGGGGCATGAAACCTTCGCCTAGGGTGGCGCATCTTATGTAGTAACAAACGCTTTACGGCCCTGATCATTCACGGCAGGGCAGCTCAGAACCGTGCGAACCTGCACGATTCTGGGCTTTTTATTGGCCTAAACTCTGCATCACAATTCATCCCAGCGTGCTCCGCAATTTCTGCACTCATCAGATGTCACCTGCAGCGACGCGCATTTCGGGCACCGCGGCAGTTCGTCCTGGCTAGCATCCAGCAGAAAGCTTCCTGACGTGGCGTGATCGAGCAGCTCTTGCGCAGTTTCCATGTCGGCGATGCTGACCTGAAGCCGCACTCCACCAAGCATCTCCGGTAAGCGTACATGGTTATACATATGCTCATCGGCAAGAAAGCACGGGATACCCGCGCTCTCCAGCAGCCCGCGCGCAACGTGGGCCTCGCCAAGCGAACGGAAGTGCCGGATCGTGACCAGATCTTCGTCCATTGGGGACATAAATGTGGGGCGTCAGGCTAGCGCAACTACGTCCATTTCCACCAGCATGTTGCGCGGCAGCTGCGACACCTCTACCGTGGACCGCGCCGGGGGATTCACCGTGAAGAACTGAGAGTACACCTCATTCATCGCGGCAAAATCCGCCATGTTCTTGAGATAGACCGTGGTCTTCACGGACTTTTCCAGATTCGTACCTGCGGCTGCAAGAATGGCAGACATATTCTTTAGCACCTGTTCGGTTTGCACTCGAACGTCACCCTGAACCAGTTGCGAGCTTGCGGGATCAACTGCAATCTGTCCTGCAACAAACACGAATCCGCCTGCCTTAATTGCCTGCGAATACGGACCTATGGCCTTCGGAGCCTGATCGGTGGAGATAACTTCGCGCATGAACCCTCCCGCCCAAATGGGAAATAACGGCAAAATGCCGGATGATTCTACAGGACAGTGTTTGGGGAACTCCGGAAAAAGGCAGGACTACATCTTCTGCACGCGCTGTACTTCATGCACGCCGGGAATCTTCCGTACTCCGGTGATAATGCGCTGCAGGTGGCCCACATCCGTGATATCGAGCACCACATCAATGCTCGCCTGGGTATTGCCGGTGTGTGCCTCAATGTTGCGGATGTTGCTCTTCTCGTCAGTGATGAGCGACGTAATCTGCTTCAGCATGCCGTAGCGGTCGTCGCACCACACGGTAAGCTTCACGGAATACGGAGCCGCCTCCTCGGACTTGCCAGAAGACCACTCCACGGCAATCCGCCGGTCGGACTCATACATTAGGTTCTCGACATTCGGGCAGCTCTTGGAATGCACGGCCACGCCCTTGCCGCGCGTGACGTACCCCACAATCTCCTCGCCGCGAATCGGGTTGCAGCAGCGCGCACGGTACACCAGCAGATCGTCGTGCCCGCGCACTTTAATGGCGTCGCTCTCCCCGCCAAACACGCGCCGCACCACGCTGCTGAAGCCGGAGGCCTTCGCCTCGTCTTCCGTTGTCGACTCTGGTTGCGATTCTCCCGGCGGAGCCAGCCTCCCAATCACCTTGCGCGCGGAAACCTTGCCATACCCCATCGACGCCAGCAGGTCTTCAAAGCGGGCTAGCCCATACTCGGAGGCAATCTTCTCCAGTTCCTCCGGCTTCACGTCCTTCAGCGGAACCCGGTACTTGCGCGACTCCTTCTCCATCAGCTTGCGGCCAATTTCAATGGCGCGCTCGCGCTGGTGGACATTCAGCCAATGCCGGATCTTCTGCCGGGCCCGCGAAGACTTCACCAGCGCCAGCCAGTCGCGGCTGGGATGATGCCCAGCTTGGGTCACAATCTCCACAATGTCTCCGGAGCGCAGCCGATAGCGCAGCGGCACCATGCGGCCGTTCACCTTCGCTCCCACGCAGGTGTCGCCTACCTGGGTGTGAATAGCGTAGGCGAAATCGATAGGGGAGGCCTCCCGAGGCAGTACTACTACTTTGCCCTTGGGCGTGAAGGTGTAGACCTCTTCGGGGTAAAGATCGACCTTCAACGTGGAAAGGAACTCGCTTGGGTCCACCATCTCCCGCTGCCAGTCCACGAGTTGCCGCAGCCATGTAAGCTTCTGCTCGTCGCGAGCCGATACCGGACCATCTTTGTACTTCCAGTGCGCGGCAATGCCCTCTTCCGCCATCTTGTGCATCTCCTCAGTACGGATTTGCAC
>JBFXAV010000531.1:0-2722 GCA_050183935.1 Candidatus Korobacteraceae bacterium
ATCACCAGCTCCGCGCCCTCAATCACGTAAACCACCGGACGATCCGGTATCGGCTGCATGCCAGTCACATCTCCCGCCGGAGTGGAAACGATCGTGTTCTGATTAGAAGTATCCACTACGCTGAGGCAGCCGCCGCTGCAGGTTCGCGCGCCAACAAATAGCTTGCTATTCATCCCCAGTGTCATCAGATGGTGGAAGCCGTCTCCAATTGGCGTGCCGGAACGCGATACCGTGAAGTTCGAGGTATTAATCACATCCAGCTTCCCGCCACCAGAACTCGTGCCAGCCACGTACAGGTTGCTGCCATCCAGTAGGGCGATGGTGGCTGCGGAAACCGCCACGCTTGCGCCCAAGGTGTTGGTTGTAAGATCCAGCACCCGCACGCTGGCCGACGTTCCGCCGCACTCCGGGCCGCAGTTCAGCACATACGCCCGCGAATTGTCGCTGGTAAACGCCGCCCATGTCGGGCGGTCCAGTCCATCCACCCGCGTCGCCGTCTTGGCGGCAGTATCGATGACCCACATGGAGTTCATGTCGTCGGGAAACGCCAGCAACTTGCCGCCATTAGGAGAAAGCGCCAGACGCCGCACATGGGGAACCGGAATGGTGGTGGAAATTGTAGCGTCAGAAATATCCAGCGCCACCACCGCGCCGCTGGGCTGTCCGGAAACCGGAGCGTTTCGCACTGCGGCAAAGATGGTGTCGTTGTCCGGCAGCACTACAAAATCGTCCGATGGAGCGGAAAGCGCGCCCGTGGAGGGCACGATGCCAGCGAGTGCTTCTGTAGCGTTATCCACAAGTTGAAAATTGCGGGATGAAGAGTTGTATACGACCGTTTTGCTGCGGTCGGCGGTCAATCGCATCCGCGTGATGCCCGGATCAGTGAAGTTGGAGCTGAAATAAAGTAGGTCCTGCTCCGCGCTGACGAGCTCCAGCCGGCCCGTGGCCACCCCCTGGACGGTGGTAAACGTGTTCGAAACCAGAACGCGTTTCAGCAGGCCGCTGGGAGGGCCTGTCACTTCGGTCTCGCCGCCACAAGCAGAGAGGACCACCAAGGCAACCAGAGATAGAAATGCCGATACTCGATTCAAGAAGCTCCGCCTGGCAAGCACTCTCCTGTGCCTGTCTGCCGTAGCAGCGGCACATCTGGTCCTCGCTCGCGCTGGCGAGCGCATAGGCGAGGATGGGTGAAACATGCGATTATAACAAAGGGATGGTTTGAAAGTTTCTGTCCCGCGAAGCGAATGCTGGCTCAGGTTTGCGCCGAAATACAGACAATCACGATTGGGCTGAGGATGTCCACCAACTTTCTTGAATTGCTGAAACAACGGGCGGTGCTGTGCGATGGCGCGACTGGCACGCTGCTGTATGCGCGCGGTATCTTCATTAACCGCTGCTACGACGAGCTGAATCTTTCGCAGCCCGACCTGATTCGCCAGATTCATCACGACTACTATCAGGCTGGCTGCGACATTGTGGAAACCAACACCTTCGGCGCCAATTCCTTCCGGCTTGGGCTGCACGGACTTGCCGACAAGGTTCGGCAGATCAATCTGGAAGGTGTGCGTCTGGCGCGCGAAGCTGCGAAGAGCTTCGATGGTTTGGTGGCCGGATCGGTGGGACCTCTCGGCGTCCGCGTGGAGCCGCTCGGAAAGGTGTCGCTTGAAGAAACCCGCGAGGCCTTCCGCAACCAGATCCAGGCACTTGCCGAAGCTGGCGTTGACCTGTTGATGATGGAGACTTTCGGATACCTCAACGAACTGCATGAAGCAATTCGTGCGGCGCGTGAGGTTGCTCCGCAGATTCCGCTCGTCGCCCAGGTCACGGTGGACGAAGACGGCAACTGCCTTGATGGCAGCAGCCCGGAAACGTTCGCAACCAAGCTGACCGAGTGGGACGCGGACGTCATCGGGTGCAATTGCAGCATTGGTCCTGCCCCCATGCTGGAGGCCCTGGAGCGTGCCGCCGCCGTCACCAGCAAGCCACTCTCCGCGCAGCCCAATGCTGGCATGCCGCGCTCGGTGGAGGGCCGCAACATCTATCTGTGCTCTCCCGAGTACATGGCCAGCTATACCAAAAAGTTTATTGCCGTCGGAGTCCGCATGGTCGGCGGCTGCTGCGGCACCACGCCCGAGCATCTTCGTTCCATGAAAGCGGCGCTGCGCTTCGGCCAGGCAAAGAGTGGAGGAAGCACGCAGTCGAACGCCAGCACAAAGGCTCACCCGGTCATCCCCACCCAGCCGCTTGAGCAGCGTTCCAAACTCGGCGAAAAGCTCGCCAAGGGCGAGTTTGTAACCATGGTGGAGATCGTCCCGCCAAAAGGGATCGACGTTTCTAAGGAAATTGAAGGCGCGCGCTATCTGAAGACCGTAGGCGTGGATGCCATCAATATTCCCGACAGCCCGCGCGCCTCCGCTCGCATGAGCAATCAGGCACTGTCTCTGCTGGTAATGCAACAGGTTGGCATTGAGCCTGTGCTGCACTACACCTGCCGCGACCGGAACGTGTTGAGCATTCAGTCCGACCTGCTGGGAGCCTGCGCCGTCGGCATCCGCAACCTCATCTGCATTACCGGCGACCCGCCCAAGCTGGGAAACTATCCCGATGCCACCGCGGTGTTCGACGTGGACGCCATCGGCCTGGTGAACATCGTCCACAACCTGAATTGCGGTCTCGACATCGGCGGCATCACCATTCAGTCGTCTACTTCATTTGTCCTGGG
>JBFXAV010000532.1:0-2716 GCA_050183935.1 Candidatus Korobacteraceae bacterium
CGCCAAAGCGTGGGGCGCAGAGTGTCTGTAAAGTACGCATTCCCGCCTGCAATTGCCACGTCGTTGATCAGCCCAGCAGGCTCTGCGGGTGTTTGGAAACGCTTCAGCAATTTGCCACTGCGCGAATCCACCACCGCCATCTGTCCGGTCCTGCCTCCGGATACCCAGAGCCTGCCACTGCCGTCCACCTTCATCCCCAGCACAGCGGGAAAAGGCTCACCTGGCAAAACGGATCCAGCCGGAGAAATCGTAACTGTTTTCTGATTCTCCAGCGTCATGCGAACCAAGTTGCCCTTGTCTGCGCTGCCGGTGTAAACGGCGCCAGCCTTGGCGTCGTACGCGATGCCCTCCGGATAAGTGACCTCGGCGGGCAACTCGTGACGGGTGATTCCTGATTGCTGCGCCTGGACAGCCGCGACCAACATGAGCGCGCCAAGCAAGGGGAAAACGATGCGTTTGCGGAAGAAGTTCATGCGGGACTGATCCTTCTTGATAAATCTTGCAGCGGTTAAGGCCGCTGCTGACGCACAACCATATCATGCGTAATGCTTTGGGGATGCCGCATTGTGAGCGCACGAGGACAACATCATTGCAGTTTTGGACTTCTGGGCTCCCAAGAGCTCAGGTTTGAGTCTTGTAGCGTTCTTTTCTACGATGTGATGGGTAACTTCCACCTGAAGAAGGAGCAGGGAGCATTTGATGTGGCAGCAGAACATTCGCTCGCATGGATTTGCGATCCTGACTGGGAGGTTCGCGTCCAGTGAAGTTGAAGCCCTCAGCGCCGAACTCAACGCACTGCCTTTTTCGCGGAGCCGCGCTGGGATTCGACACCTTCTTGGACATCCGGTAGTAGCGCAATATGCTCGCGATCCACGCCTGTTGTGCGCTGTACAAATTCTATTGGGCGCTGACGCTTTTCCTTTTCGTGCAACTTTGTTCGATAAGTCTCAGAACTCAAATTGGTTGGTGATCTGGCATCAGGACAAGGCGCTGCCTCTCCGCTCCCGACGAGAACGGCAAGGATGGGGACCGTGGTCCACTAAAAACGGGATTCTCTATGCTCATGCTCCCACAGCAGCTTTGGAGAAGGTAGTCGCGTTGCGCATTCACCTCGACGCCTCTGGTCATAACAATGGCCCGTTACGCATTCTTCCGGGCACTCATTCACTGGGTGTTTTGAGCGATGAAGCAATCGAGCATCTGGCAACACAAGTCAGCCCTGTGAATTGTCTTGTTGCTGAGGGGGGCATTCTGGCAATGCGTCCTTTTGCGGTTCACGCCTCGTCTAAATCCAGTAGCCCTGCGCCGCGTCGTGTTCTGCATATCGAATACGCTGCTGAGGCAGCGATCGCGGATGGGCTGGAACTCGCATTGGCATAAGCCTCGTTAGGACCGCCTTTAACTCAATCTTGATCAGCGAGTTCCCTTGGCAGCCTGTTCCCGCCTGCCCGCATCTCAACGTGAGGCTACTTAGGATCCCGCCACCCAGAATTCGTCGTCAAGGAGAACAGCGATGAAGTACAAGATTTGGATTATGACCATCTTGCTGGCCACGTCCGCGGCCCTAGCGCAAAGCGCACAGTCCATGCGCACGTTGCCCTCAGGCGCGGAGATCAGCGTCCGGACAGACACGGCTATCCCGGCGCAACCGGCGGCGAACACCAAGTTCACTGCCAAGATTAGCCGCGCCGTAGCGGACACATCTGGAAACGTCGCCATTCCCCAGGGCGCCGATGCCACGCTGGTGGCGGTGACGACCGACGATGGCAAGGATACGGTTTTGGATCTTGAGTCCGTCACCATAAATGGCCGTACCTATCTGCTGACCACTCAGACCAGCACCGAAAGCACCGGGCCTGGCGGCCTAGGAGCCAATAAGCGCACCGGAAAGTACGTGGGCGGAGGGGCCTTAATCGGCGGAGTGCTGGGCGCACTGCTGGGCGGCGGCAAAGGCGCGGCAATTGGAGCGATTCTTGGCGGCGCGGGCGGCGCAGGAGCGCAGGTCTACACCGGCAAGGACAAGGAAATTCCGGCGGAAACCGTCCTTAACTTCAAGCTCGCGCAGAACCTCGAGTTACAGCCAGCCTCTGCAAGCGCAAAACCCGGCCTCCAGACTCGGTAACACATTTCGTTTGGATCTTGAGCTGGAGCGGCTCCGTTCCCATCGGAGCCGCTCTTTGAGGTCAGGAATATAGGGATGGCCAGATAAGGTTTCCGACATTCCAGCTTCCGCAGTACCAAGGTAATACCCAACAGAGGCAAGGAACTGCAACAAGATAGCGACACCCGTGACCCTCCACCGTGAACTGGGCTAAACTTATCGTGACTTCTTGCCGCGAACCGGGTCTAACTGGGTGTGGGCAAAGTTGCGACGGCGGGGTGTATTGACTACTAAATTGAGAGTGGAATTATGCGAGTGAATTTTCGACTGAGCCAGATAACAATTCTATTGGCGTTCATCTTCGCCGGTACCGCAGTGTTTGGGCAGTCTATTCAGTCCATGAGCGCCATCGGCGCCCTGACACCGCCTGCAGGCGCCAAGGTGGCGCTGGTGGTCTTTGAAGACTTGCAGTGTCCGGAGTGCGCCCGTGCCGCGCCCATCGTCGTGCAGGCCTCTGAGAGGTATTCCATTCCCGTGGTGCGCTACAACTACCCGTTGCCACAGCACAACTGGGCCATGGACGCGGCGGTGATTGCTGAGTATTTCGAGGGTAAG
>JBFXAV010000533.1:0-2705 GCA_050183935.1 Candidatus Korobacteraceae bacterium
GGTGATCTCGACCGTCACCATGGATGCGCCTTCTAGCTGCTTTTCTTTGGTGCATCCCTGGGCGCCGTTGATGCTGTCAGTAAAGCTACCTCGATTGCCGCTGTATCCCGGGACCAGCAACATGAAACCAGAAGAGCGCCGTCCGCCGCCTGATGTGAGCGGAAGGTCGACATAGGCTATCGCGTCTACTTCGGTTCCTGTCACACTTGATTCCGTCCTCAGCAGAGGAGCTTCCGCTGTGACCGTTACAGTCTCGGCGGTATCGCCGACTTCCAGCGAGATGTCCAGACCGGTGATGTTCGCCGCTGACACAGCTACGTTCTCGCGAACCAGATTTTTGAAGCCACTCTGGCGAACTTCAATGCGGTATGTACCCGCTGGCAACGCCGGGAAGTTATAGGTTCCCGCGTCAGAGGAGGTCACCGTGGAACTCACTCCTGTCGCCACGTTGGTAATAGTTAGCGTTGCCTGAGCTACAACCGCTCCAGTCGGATCAAAAATCGTGCCACGAACAGCCCCACGATCTGTTTGCGCCCAGCCGACCACCATTGGAACAAGCAGAAACACGAACATGCCGAATGAGCGGATCAGCACACGCCTCCGGCACTGCCGCGAAAATCCTGAGCGCACATCTTGGGATTGAACGTAGATGGTGGATGGCATGTTTGCATCTCTCCTAATCGCGATTTGGGTTCTGGCTTACGGACCCTACTAGGCCACTTTATGGCTAATAAATGACACCACTTAAGACTTAAAAGTTTAGTGGGTCAACTTAAGTGCCATTGATAATCGATGAGAGATGCGGTGCTGTCAAGAAAAATCTATCGCTAATCGATCATTTGCGGTTATCGCCAACTTGGCATTTGTATTCATACGCTTAGAAGAAATAGAAAAGATTGAAGAGCAACATCTGGACTAGAAAGCAACAGAAATGGGGGAAAGCACGGTAGTGCAGTTTGGAATCGCGCTGTCGCACCCCAAGCAAGAATGGAGTTGCGAAGTAGGGCTATAATTCGGGTGCCTACTATTTGTCCGCCGTGTTTTGGAGGATTTGCTTGAACTCTCGTCCGCGGCTGATTCCAGTCTTTCTCTACGGCTTGGCCATGCTCCTTGCCACCACCTCGGCGGCGGGCCAGTTGGAAAAAACCGTTGCCGTCCCAGTGCAAGTTGTCAGCGCCCAAGATCTGGCCGACGGGCCTTCCTGCGGACGAACCCTGCTGGATATAACCAAAATACCTCCTGCCCCAGCGTTGAACATCAGCAGAGGCAGCGTACGGGTGCCGGAAAGCGCCAACAATTCTTTGTTGCTGGATAGCCTGCGTGTGCGCTCGTCGGATGGGCGCATCCAGCCCGCCTCCGACCTGCTGTGCTTTGAAAACATTGAAGTCCTGAAATCTCCGATGGACGTGCTTTACGGAGACTCGGTCGCTGGCACCATCAATTTCATCACGTCAGGATCGAGTCGAAGTTCGTCTCCCGGCTCAAACTCTTATGCAACCAATTTCTTTGCCGAGCCTCTGTTGAATCCCGGCCAGTTGCAGATCCTGCGCGGGCCCTTTGATGGGATGGGAACCGGTACTTCGATTGACGTAGGAGGAAAGCCCGGACTCATCCTCGCCGAAACGCCGCAGTCCCTGTTCTGGCTGCTTCCCGAAAACATCGAGCATGGCTCGCTTACGATCACGTTGATCGACGCGGGGCGCGGCGCACGCTTCCCTGTTTACGTCCTGGGACTTGCCATGTCGGCAGACAGATTGCAACTGTTGCGGGGAGAGTCCACAAAGATGCAGGCGACGATCTTTGGACCGGAGTTGATTCCACCGGAAGGCTGGAATGCCGGGGACGTTTCCTCCACCATCGATTTGAAGAAGGTTTCGGAGTTTTTCCCGGATTTTAAGATTCCCAAGCCGGGTGAGCCAGGGACAATCTTCTTCCGGCTGGACAATGCCAGCCGCGAAACCGTTTCTATGAGGCCTTCAAAAAACGAAACCTTCAGAATCAACCTGAAACGCACTGACTTTGGGGGTGGTCCTTACACCTACAACGGCATGATTCAGTCCAAGAAGGCTGGTGGGTTTGTGGTGAATGGAATGGTTGTGGCGTTTTTCGCTCCAATTCCCGGACAGCCGTTCTCGCCGGAGGATGTGAACCCACCTCAGCCACCACAGCCGGAGAGCACAGCCGCTCCCGGCCAGCCTTCACGAAAGTAAAGGCCGAGCGTCACGCGGACCTGTCTCTCTAACCGCCCGCGATAGCACCAATAATCAGTAGCGGTTCCCGCCCTGACGCGATCTCCTCTGGAAGCTGGTCATTCGGATCGTCCAGCGATAAGTCCTGTTCACAGGCAAAAAAGCGGAGAAAGGCGCGCCGCTTCAAGGTTCCGTGATCCCGGATCGTCCCGCGGAGCGTGGGATATCGCTCTTCCAGAGCGTCGAGCACGCGGCGCACGGTGATGGGCGCAGGAACCTCCAATGTCACCTCGCCCGTCACGCGTGCCAGAGTCCGCAGATGTTGCGGAAGCACTACCCGGATCATGGCAGCGTCTGAACTTCCACCGAAAGCACCGGTGGAAGGTCCCGAACAATGGGAGCCCAATTGTCGCCCGCATCGGCCGAGGCATAGACCTGGCCGCCGGTTGTGCCGAAGTAGATGCCGCACTTGTCGAGTGAATCCACAGCCATGGAATCGCGCAGCACGTTCACATA
>JBFXAV010000534.1:0-2703 GCA_050183935.1 Candidatus Korobacteraceae bacterium
AAATAAAATATCAAAAACCACTAAGTGGGACCCAGGCTCGCCGGATAAAAATGGATCTCACCACAACCGGAAAAAATGTGACGACTTCCCGCTAAGTCCACATAAGGAATACGTTCCTACAGGAACAGGTACTCGGTAAACTGCGCGCGCGATGTCGGAGTGCTCAGTTGTCTCCTCCTGATTGTGCCTTCTGTTTTTTGTGACATGTACTGCCGAGCATTGCGCGACAGGCTTCCTTGTGGTCTCTCGGTTGTTTTTAAAGTGCAAAATTTATCGTCGTTGCATTTTTGATATTTTATTTTTTCTTCTTGACAGGGGTAGTTACCGTTGATAAAAGTCCGGCTGCTTGGCGACTTACTCACTCGTCAATTCCCT
The DNA here is from genome assembly GCA_050183935.1 of Candidatus Korobacteraceae bacterium. Taxonomy (GTDB): domain Bacteria; phylum Acidobacteriota; class Terriglobia; order Terriglobales; family Acidobacteriaceae; genus DASZRZ01. Next base: position 376 of record JBFXAV010000534.1, read on the forward strand.
CGGATTTCATCGTTCGGTTTCACCGGGCTCTGATCACTTGGACCGTGTCACGGGGCTTCCGCAAGTTTCGGCCCGCAATCATTTGAAAAAATAGTGAGGAGGCGAATTACGATGCGCCTGAATTCCGTTCCCCGCATGATTGCCGTGTGTTTGAGCACCTTGGCACTGATGTCCATCCCGACTGTCGCGCAACAAGCGGCAACCGAGAGCAGCGGACAAAGTGCTGGCAGCGGAGCGCCAGCCGCCCTGCCGCACGATATGTCGAGCTACATGTGTAGCCACTATGATGGCCCGGTCTGCGACGTCGCGCCGGCTCCTCCACCGGATTACCACCCGCTGGTGGGGACCTGGGTTCGTTTTTCGCTGTTGCGGAATTCATTTTCCGTACAGCCCCCCAGCGCTCCTCTCTACGTAAAATTCAACTCGGATGGTTATTTCTCCATGATGGAGTTCCCGGCTAACCGTCCCAAGGTCAACAAGCCTCTGGCACAGCAGACGGCGAAGGAACTCTTAAGCCGCTTCGAGAATATGGGCGGAGCATGGGGTAACTACACCCTGGATGGGCAGTGGAGCTACCGCCACCAGCTTCGGCAATTCAATCCTGCCAGCCAGCCCAATAGTCAGCTACGTGGATGGAGCTTCGAGGGCAACATTTTTCTGATGGATGGCACTGGACCAACCCGCTCTCCGCAGGCGCGGTTCCGCAAGTTGCCGAATCAGCCGCTCGGCTCACGCGAACTTGTCGGCAGTTGGGAACGAACCGCCATCTCCATCAATGGCTCGGCGGTCTCGCAATCCGAGCCGGAGTACCTGCTTCTCGGCGAGGATGGATGGTTCAGCCAGACACTGCTTCCCACGGGGCGCAAGCCGGTCCGCGGCAAAGAGATGAACCAGTGGTCAACACAGGAGTTCGTGGACGCCTACCAAGGACTATCGGCGTCTCGCGGCACTTACAACGTCTACGGCACTACCTTCATTCGCAAGCATATTGCGGACACCGACCCCAATTTAGAAGGACGCGACGAGACGGGGCAGTACAAGTTGCAGGGCGATACTATGACGGTCCAAGGGACGAATGCGGCCGGACAAAAGTTTGAGGCCACTTATCGCCGCTTGAAGCCATTCGATGTTTTCGCACCGTTAGCGAAGAAAGCCGGTGGTGAGTGAGTTCTGTTTGTAGACAAACAATCCCAATACCAGACATACGTCCGTGAGGGACCTGCGGTACTGACGTACGCACTTGCACTGCATCATAATTCCAACCCCTGCTATGCACACGCGTGGCAGTATATGATGGACGCGATTTTTCCCGGGACTTTAAGGTGCGGTGGCATCTGGTTCGCATTCCCCAGTTGCCAAAACATTTTTTAAAACGCTGGCAGGACCTCCCAGCTGCCGGACTTCAAGGGGAACTATGAAACCAACGGCTGCTTGCAGGTTGCTGGCACTCTGGCTGGCATCGCTGCTGATTGTTGCATCCTCATTTGCCGCAGAGATCACAGATCAAAATCTATTGAAGCCCGATCCCGGCAACTGGGTCCACTATTCAGGGTCCTATAACTCGCAGCGGCATTCACCACTGAAGCAGATCAACACTAGCAATGTGGGCAGATTGCAGGCTAAGTGGACCTTCCAGATGGTGGGGCAATCGCATATTCAGGCTGTGCCAATTGTGGCGGATGGCCTGATGTACGTTTCGCAGTTCAACCGTGTGGATGCGCTCGATGCACGCACCGGAAACCTCGTTTGGCGATACCAGCGCCAGCCAGTCTCTACCCGCTCGCAACGCGGCACGGCGATTCACGGCAACATGGTGTTCGTGACCACAGATGACTCGCGAATGATCGCTCTGGATCGGCGCACCGGAGCCCCGATCTGGGAGACCAAGCCCATGGGCGCAGAGTATCAGTTTGCAGGCCAGGCGCCACTGGTTGCCAATGGTAAAGTCATCATGAGCGGGAACGACCCTTTCGGTTTTATTCAGGCCTTTGACGTCACCACCGGCGAACACCTCTGGACGTGGAATGCGATCCCGAAAGCTGGAGAGCCTGGCAGTGAAACCTGGGCAGGCGACTCGTGGAAGCTGGGTGGTGGGCCCATCTGGGTGAGTGGCAGCTACGATCCCGAATCCAACACGATCTTTTACGGCACAGGACAGCCGGGCTCACAGTGGGCTGGAGAAGTACGGCAAGGAGACAATCTTTATACCGAATCCATCGTCGCCATCGACCTCAATACCGGCAAGCTGAAATGGCACTTCCAGAACACGCCTCACGACGTTCGTGACTGGGACTCTGTGGAGATGCCGGTGCTGGTTGATTTGCCCTA
>JBFXAV010000535.1:0-2702 GCA_050183935.1 Candidatus Korobacteraceae bacterium
CGGATTGCGGGCGAATTGGAGACTATAGACTCAACCCTGCGGCCTCAAGCTCGATGAATTCATCCCCATCCATTCCAGCGGTAACTCGCTTCCCAAGCGCCTGGCGGCGGGCATTTGTCTTGCTGGCGCTGGCGGCGGGACTGGCCCTGATCGCGGCCTTCTCGGACCTGCACGAGTGGCTCGTGGGATTTCTTCCATACGCGGAGGCCCTGATTCGCGAGCGACCGATTGCTGGCGTCAGTGTGTTCGTGCTCTTCGCAGCGCTTTCCGCCATGCTGGCATTTGTCTCCAGCGCCGTCCTGGTGCCTGTGGGTGTATACGTCTGGGGCAAGGCGGGGTGTGCCCTGCTGCTGTGGCTGGGATGGATTCTGGGTGGCGTTTCCGCCTATTCCTTGAGCCGCTACTTCGGACGGCCCCTGGTTCGCAGGCTGCATGGAGAGGGGCTCGAACGCTACGAAAAACACATCGCCCCCACGATGCCTTTTAAATTGGTATTGCTCCTGCAAGCCGCCATGCCGTCCGAGGTTCCCGGCTATCTGCTGGGACTGGCGGGTTACCGCTTCTGGAAGTACGTGGCTGCGCTTGCGCTGATCGAACTTCCCTACTCCGTCGCAACCACGTATCTGGGAGCGAGCTTTCTGGAACGCCGCATGTTCCTGCTGATTGGCGGCGGGATTGGGCTGGCCGTCTTCACTGCCTGGGCGTTCGGAGTTCTGCAACGAAAATTCCGGAACAGCGAAGCGCACTAGTCCGCCGCTCGCAGCACGGTTTCATATCTGGTCCCGAAGTTGTTCCAGGGCGATGCGAACGAGTTGGCTCCGTGTTCGAACGCCGGTCTTGGCGAACAATTGCTGGAGAGAGGCTTTGACGGCGCTTTCCGAAATTAGCAACTGCGCGGAAATTTCCTTGTTCGAAAGACCTTCCAGCAACAACCGCAGAATCTGACGGTCGCGATCCGTGAGCCGTAGTGGGGCCTGCCGCGCCACGCTTGCCGATTCCACCAAGTTCCGGAGGTGATCCTGCTCCAGGAATACCTTGCCTTCCGCCACATCCAGGATAGTTCGCTGAAGAGTTTCCGGAGTGTGCTGCTTGTGAAAGATACCGGAAATGCCCAGGCTTACCAGTTCCAGCACATGGTGGTTGGGCACTCCGGCGGTCACGACCAGAATCTTCCCGCCAAAAGCTTCCTTCCCACGGAGCTGGCGCAGCAGGTCGAGCGCCGTCTGCTCTCCAAGATCGTAGTCGAGAATTACAACATCCACATTGGAGCCGGGGATGCGCTGCATCGCTTCCGCCGCGCTTGAAGCGCTTCCCGCCACCTTCAACTGCTGGTCATGCTCCAGCAGGCGCAGCAAGCCCTCACGGAATAATGAGTGGTCGTCCACGACAAAGATACGAACCGGAAGAGTCAAGGGGTTCACTCCGCCGGAGCTGCCGCGGGAAGCGTCACGTCGAAGCGGCACCCCGCAATGGTGGGCACAAAGGTAAGCTCTCCGCCGAAGCTTCGCACCAGAGTCCGCGAAACGTACAAGCCCAGGCCGGAGTTATCGGCATCTTCCCGGAATGGCTGAAACAACCTGGTCGCATCCTCGATTCCGGGTCCGGAGTCAATGAAGCTCACCACCGTGGTGCTGTTCACGGTGCGAGCCTGAATCTCCAGTTGCGGATTGGGACGCTGCTGCGCTGCTCGCAAGGAATTTTGGGCAAGATTCAAGAAGACTTGCAGAAGAGCGTAGGAATCTACGCAGACTTCGGGCGCCGGGTACTCCAGCTCCCAGTGAATCACCCCATCGATGTCTGTCCAATCCGGTTCGATGACCACACGAAGCTGCTCAAGCACGCTGTTCAGATTTTCCCAGCGGGATGCCTTGTCCTTCCCATTGCGGAGTTCGAAAGAGGCGATGCTGCCCAGGCTGTCCACCAGAGTGGCCAGAGTCAGGAAATCCGTATCTTCGGCCAGAGCAGGACGGCGGCGCAGGTTGGTGAATACTACCCGGATGGCCGAGCACATGTTGCGAATCTCATGGGAGACTGCGCCCGCAACCAGCCGGTTATAGGCCAAAAAATGCTGGAAGTTTTCACGCTCGCGTTCGCGGACCTCCTCGGACATGTCGACGACGATTCCGGCCAGGCAGCGATTCTCACCCTCGCCAGCGGTAGAAAACCACGCCGCGACGGGGAACATCACTCCATTCGATCGCTTGGCCCAGGTGGATGCATGAGTACGAATCGGACGCGCCCCCGGCGAGATTTGCAGAGCATCCGAGAACAATGGAATGTATTCCGCAAGATTCTTGCCCAGCAGTGAGTTCGGTTCGGCAAACCCGAGCAGTTCGTGAGCGGAATGGTTTGCGGCCAGGACTTCAGCGTGCCGGTTGATGGTGATGATGGCGGCGGGACTGGATTCCGCAAGCACGCGAAACTGCCCTTCCGCTCGGTGGCGCATCTCCTTTTCAAGCTTAAGGCGAGCATAGGCGGCTAGCAGAACGCGGCGGTTGCGGCTCATTTCCACGGTGAGCAACCCGATGCCGCCATAGGCCAGCATGGCCAGTTCAAAATGCACCCAATACGCTGCGGTAAAACCTCCTGGAGCAAACGCTCCGCGGATCAACGCGCACACAAGTGCCGCGATGAGAATTTGCCACCTGTTGAGTACGGTAGCAGCGACAAGAATGGGAAATACGTAGAAAACACCGAGAGAG
>JBFXAV010000536.1:0-2690 GCA_050183935.1 Candidatus Korobacteraceae bacterium
AATTCGGCCGTGACCTAAATGCGGTGCGAAGGAGTATCAGAGATGTCGACAGATACAAACGTGTTAATAGTAGCATTCGTTACGGCAACACTATTGATAATTGCCGGGATGGTCTGTGTGGTCTGGCCTAAAGAGATTCAAAACTTTGCGAATGAGCTTAATGAACAATATCGATTTGTAGGCAGATGGAATCCTTTCCGTTCATGGACGCAGACACCTCAATATGTTTTGATGCTTAGAATTCTCGGCTTGTTTTTTGGTTTCGTAGGTATTGCTCTATTAATAATAAGCATTCAGGCGGGTAGACAACAGTGATTCAATAGGGCTGAGTACCGTGTGAAGTCAGGTGCGCCTACAGAACTTAATTTGAAACTAAGGGTTGACAGTTCCATCTTGGAAGAACTGGGAGACAGGTGCCACGCATGGGACGCTGGCTCACGCCCGACCCCGGCGGCCTCGCGGTAGTCAACCCCTTCAACCCCCAGAGCTGGAACCGCTATTCCTACGTGAACAACAATCCGCTGAATGCGGTAGACCCGTGGGGACTGGACCCATGCGTAAATGGCAGAAATCCTCAAACGGGCAATATCTGCACAAACGTGGAAAGACCATTCGATCCACAATGTGAGTATTGGTTCAATTGTTTTCCGAGACGCGCGGGGGGAGGAAGCAGTACGCCCCACGAGCCAGATGATGAAATCGAGGATGAACCTGGCGAGCGTGTGCCAACATCATCACCTGGGGCGGAACAGCCTTGTCCAGTAAATTTTTCGGATCGACTTGGTATGCTCGGGAGTGGGCTTCTTAACCTCACGGTGGGTGGAGTAAAACTGAGCGGTGCAGCAGCAATAGGAATAGGAACGTCGGGGATCGGTACTGTATTAGCTGCGTATGGTGCATATAGTGCTGCGGGTAACATTAGTACTGGTAGTTTGCTAATTATTGGAGCGTTCATGCCAAATGGCGCACATGCTGCACAGCTCAGAGCGGGTGCGAGCGTGAGTAGCGCTGCGGGCTCGATAGCGGGCCTCACGACTTTCGCTGTTACGCGAGGCAACCTCAATGCGGCGGCTCACGCGGCACGTTTCGAGGGAATCATGCTGTTCGGGTTCCGTGGCGGGGCGACTGGTTCATCGCCAACGTTACCTCAGGCAGCGTCTGCAGGCGCAACAGTTACGGCTCAGTTAACTTCGGGTGGGTGTAATTAATGGTGTATTTCAAGACACGCGTATGGATTCTTTCGGCATGTATTAGCACGATACTAGTGTCAGTTTCCCTTGCTGCTTCAGCAGGCTTGGTGTCAGTCAGCACAGCCGGAATAATTGCTGCGGTCTGCTCGTTAGCTGCTGCAGTTTTGCTTCTACGAAATGCAAAGCACGCTTTACAAAGCGATAGTTCCCCAGGCACAGGTGCTCATCCGTCCACCGTTATTCGATTCCTAGCTCCTTTTGTCGTTCTTGGGGTTGTAGCTATTGCGCAATCTGTACGCGAAGGATGGAACATTGGTGACACTATAGGACTTGCTTTTTTAACTTTGCTGGTTTTACTCGCGGCGATTGAATTTGTTCGTCGACGTAACAAGGAGAATCGGAGCGAGGAGGTAAAGCGGTAGTTTTCGAAGGAATCTTCCCGCCCTTTGGCCAGGAGGTGAATGCTAGTGGCGTCGCCCGCCGGTTCAAGTTCACTGGTCATGAACGCGACAGCGAGAGTGGCGAGAGCGGTCAGGATCATACGCTCTATCGCCAGTATGCCTCCCATATGGGGCGCTGGCTCACTCCCGACCCCGGCGGCCTCGCGGTAGTCAACCCCTTCAACCCCCAGAGCTGGAACCGCTATTCCTACGCGAACAACAATCCGCTGAACGCGGTCGATCCGCTGGGGCTGGAAATGGATTGTGCCAATTCCAGCACCACTGCTGATGGCCAATTTACTATGAAGTGCAATCCGCGGCCTCCGAAACCGGTCGACCCTGGATGTGAGTACTTCTTCAATTGCTTCCCATATCGCTGGCGTGGAGGAGACAGCACGCCTTTTGAACCAGATGATGAAGGGCCCGAAGAGGTGTACCCGCCTTTGGCGCAAGGTGTTTTTCAAGGAAATTCACGGACATGCAATAGCGCGGCGACTTGGGGTAATGCAGCAGGTTATGGAATCGCTGCCGTGATGACCGGAGTTCCGGCCGCTGCTGCAGTTCCTGGTGTGGCGGCGAAGGGCGTTGGTTGGTATGCTGGTTTAACCGGGGGCGGCGGAGTGGTGTTAGGAAAATACCCGGATTATGTGAATGCGGCACGCGCGATCGGTGCGAATGCTCTTAACCTTGGTGATAGAACTTGGCGAATGTTTGATTGGCTGGGAGAATCCTGGACTGTGAACAAGGCATTCTTGGATGCATCCATTGCTCGCGGACAGCAGTTTTACACCACCACGCCGCTGCCCCAAGCCACCGGATGGCTTTACATGGAGCTTCAATACCTGTCGAACAGAGGGGCGGCTGTGCTAAATGGCCTGCCCTCGCCTGCCCGTCATTGAATGTGAGCACCCGAAGTGGATAGACGATCTAGACAGTCGATTGTTACGTTGCTTCAGCCGCCGCTCTTGTTGGCTGGTGCTCTCGTCAAAGGTGCCTACTTTGTTCTTATAGGATGGTGGTATGGCCCGTACTTTACAAAGAAGGAAAGAAGACGCTTTTT
>JBFXAV010000537.1:0-2678 GCA_050183935.1 Candidatus Korobacteraceae bacterium
AGATTGCTGGCGTTCGCACCACCCAAAGCCCCGGGTTTGTGCCGAGGTTGTGCAAGGAGACGCTACGTGCGCCCGAACGCACTCAGTACGGCTTGCTTTGACGAGGAAGTCCAGCGAGTTTGAAGACTTGAAGTGGGCTGCAACAGGGCATCGACGCGGAACGAAGCGAGTATGAGTGTGCAAGCTTCAACTCAAAGCGATCGGGCCATGCCTCGATCCCGCGAAGGCGCGGTCAGACTTGCTACTATTTAGCGGCTTCAAATATGGCCGAACACCTTCGCTGCTATTCTTACTCCAAGCGGCATTGCTTTGTATCGTGCCTTTCGGGCGTAGGCTTCAGCTTCTGCTTCTTGCTCGGAATCCTGGCCAAACCAATGCTTGTGAACATGGTGGCCGATTTCATGCAGCAACACGTGTCGATGCACAACGTTCATGACGCGATTGAACGCGCCCAGTGGGGGAACGACAGTGGTCCATGCGATAGTCACGACGCCGAGGATAGGCATGTACGTTCCCAGCCAATCATTCTTGAGATCATGGGGCACCACATAGATGCGGGATATTCCGGATAGGTCTTCTGGCGGCAACTGCGAGAGCCAGTTCTGTACATTCTCACTCGTCAGGTAGCGCCGATCAATCGCCGCATGCTCAAGGAGCACGACATCGCCAAACTCGGACTTCCTAAAGTCTCGACTGGTCATTCGTCGCGCCGATCTCAGGATCGCCGTCGTTAGCTGAGGACAATTCCCCGCCAGTTGGCGGTCGATAAACGCATTTGAATGTGTTTCGTCCAAGTCGCGCTGTAGCGCGATGAGACCGGCGAGTAATTTGGTTGCTTCGGTGCGCAGCGGGTCCTTGAGATCAAACCGTTCCAATTCCGCATTGACTACCAAAGCCGCCGGCGAACCGATCTTGTAAATAGCTTTGTATGCGCTTAGCGCTGTGCGTTCATCGCCTGTCATAAGACCGCGCTTAAGGCGTCTCAATTCTGTGTCGACATCAGTCATTCTGCCAAGACCAGCGGGTCGCCCTACTCGCCCCGGTATATCGACACAGAATTATTAAAGTATCGTCTGCAACTGGTCCAAATAAACCCTTAGCTCGATTGAGCATGGAAGCGGGTGATGCCGCGTCTCCAGCCATGCAGGGTGGTTCCAAGGAGGTTGGTGTGCGCGAGCTTTTGATCCAGAAAACCCGGGCCCGCTAATCTGCTTGCCCTTTTCTCTTGGCCACTTCTTGGTCCCACCTTTCATCCCAATATTGCATCGCCTCTGTGTCGCGCTGCACGGGAGGAAGACCCGTCTGATAATAGATCGACAGAAAATTCATGGCCAGGATGCTTCCCCGATCTGCATCGGCCAACAGCAGCGGGAAAGCCTGTCGGTACAATGCTTCGCATTCGTCGCTGAATTGCAAAAGGTAACTCCGAACTTCTTCAGAACCCAGGACGAGACCCGGACAGACTAACGTTGCAAGGCAGTAACCTGCCAAGCCACTCCCCTCTGCCAGGAGCTCTCGCAGCTTGGTGACAGCGATAGTGGTTTCCTCAACGCCGTTCTGAAGTGCGTTCTCGTACAGACATTCCACAATTTCGGTGTCGGCCATGTCGACTTCTGACCCAAGCAGTTATTTTAGGACGCCTCTAGCAACACGTCATGGATACGTTTGTCGTCTCTTAGGAGGTCGCCAATGGCTTCCACCAGTTTCTCGACATCGCTTCGAACATCAACTTTTCTTAACCACTGCTTTGGTGCTCTGATCGTTGGGGTGTGCGGTTCGACGAAGACCCTGTGTTCCACTGGCCCTTTGCCAACGTCATCCAAATTGGCGCAACCGATAGCCAGCGTATATCCGCCGCTGTGGTGCACTTCCTGCCAATAACCCCAATCTTCAGCGCATCGAGCGCCGCTACTGTACCCACGATTTTCAAGACCGTTTCGCAGGAAGTCAGCCAGTTCGCGAGCGAATATGCCGGGATTGATGTAATCCTCGTGGGTTTCGTCCAGTTCCTCTTTGGTCGGCTGGAATATGTTGGTTTTGAAAGTGTAGACGGTCTTCATGGCACTGCCCCATACACCTGACGCAATTTTTAGTTTCTATCATTGGGCAGCATAATTGTTGAGGGACTTCCGTTCTTGGTCCAGGGCGAACTTATTAGGGCGGGTTGCGCAGTAGGTGTTGACGATTTGCGCGCCTCGGTGTTCTGCTGAAGTATGCGCGCGCTTCGGTTCAATAATCCAGAAATGCAGTCCCAGTTCGCTTTGGGACTGCAGCAATTGGCGCTTGGGTCCATGTTAAGAGTGATGGTTGGGTTATTTGCGAAGACGCACAGTGGTCACAGGTTAACGCCGTCGCTCACACCGTTAGGGATGGCTGCTTCACGTGGTATTTTTCTTGGTTTGAAGATGCCGAGTTAGCTGAACAGTTTCAGTCCTACCTCAAAGCTAATGGCTTGCGTTACGCTCTTGAAGAGCGACGCGACGCAGACGACGACCGGCTGGTCTTCCTGCTGCCATGGGAAGATCGAGAGAAGTACCCGTATGCCGGACAACCTCCCTCGATTGAAACATGCTCATTCTGCGGGAAGAAGTGGTCCGAGGTCGAGAACTTCACCACTTCGGATTCAGCGGCAATTTGTGGGGATTGCGTTAGCGAGATCCACCAAGCTATGAAGACCG
>JBFXAV010000538.1:0-2676 GCA_050183935.1 Candidatus Korobacteraceae bacterium
GATGCACTTCTACCCCATGTCCATACTTCACAATCCGTGGCAAGCTTTAGATCAGCCATGAGCACCCAGGAGCGAGTTAAGCCCCAGGCTGTAGTCCTTCTCAGCGGAGGTATGGATTCCTGTGTCTGCGCTGCGCTGGCTGTCCGCGACTACGATGCTGCCGCGTTGCATATCCTCTACGGGCAGCGTACCGAAGAGCGGGAGCGGCGGGCATTTCAGGAGATCTGCGACCGGCTCGGGATACGTCGCCGGTTGGTAGTCCGGAACGAGGCCCTATCCCTGATTGGGGGTTCAGCACTGACTGACTTCAGCCTGCAAGTGCCTGAAACCAATGAATTTCATGGCCGAGATTCGGCGCAACCCTCTTCTGCGATTCCAATCACCTATGTACCTTTTCGCAACGCGCATTTTCTAGCAGTTGCCGTAAGCTGGGCGGAAGTGCTGGGGGCCAGCAAAATCCTGATTGGAGCCGTCGAACAGGACAGCTCTGGCTATCCCGACTGTCGGCCGGAATATTATCGGGCATTTAACGAGGTGGTGCGGGCGGGGACCCGCGAGGGTCAGATTGAGATACTTACTCCGCTGATCCATATGCGGAAGGCGGAAATTGTGCGCCTCGGACTAGAATTACAGGCCCCACTGGAGCTAACATGGTCCTGCTACAGTCGGCAGGATCGTGCCTGTGGTGCGTGTGAAAGTTGCCAGTTGCGGCTGCGTGCATTCGAAGAGGCAGGCTCCGCCGATCTGATTCCTTATGTTCAGCGTGTGGCGCTGGGGTAAGCGACACGTGCAAGCTTGCTGCAGCAGCCACAATGCTTTTGGTTCAGAGCTCGTAGCAGAAAATTTTGTTCAGACGAATCTCGTAGTGAAACATCGAATGTGGTAGCAGTGCGTCTTACGCAAAGTCTTATGCAACAAATCACGCGCGCAGCGCGTTTAGAGAAGCAAGTTCCGGAGGAAACGAATGAAACGTAAGCTCGTCCTAGCGATGGTGACGATAGTGATGACGGCCCTGATGGCGCCCATGGCGCTGGCGCAGATGGGCCAGGTCCGCGGCGTAGTAAAGGACCCCGATGGCAAGCCGGTTCAGAACGCGCAGGTGCAGTTCGTTGGCGTGGAGAATGGCCGAAAGTACAACCTCAAAAGCAACAAGAACGGCGAGTTCGTTTCCATTGGTGTTTCTCTTGGCATGTATAACGTCACGGTTATGCATGAAGGTAAGAAGGTGTGGGAAGTCAGCGGCTTTCCCGTGCGGCTGGCGGAGAGCACCCTTGACATCAACCTTCAGCGCGCGGACCAGGCAGCAGCGCCAGCAGGGATGGCGGCGGCTCCTGGGCTGACGGAAGACCAGCGCAAGCAACTCCAGGCCCAGGTCGAAGCCCAGAAGAAGAATCAGGCAGAGGCCTCCAAGGTTAAAGAGTTGAACGATATGCTGGCCCAGGCCACAGCGGCCGAGCAGGCCGGCAATCTCGACCAGGCCATTTCTCTTATGGAGCAGGCGGTTGCTGCGGACGCGACTCGCGACGTGCTGTGGTCCAAGCTTGCGGAATTTGAGCGGCTTGCCGGGCAGAAAGCCACGGACACCCAGCAACGCACCACCTATTCCACTAAGGCCGTTGAGCACTATCAGAAGGCGATTGAGACCACCAATGAGAAGACGCCTCCGGGTCAGTTGGCCGCTTACTATAACAACATGGGCCAGGCCTACGCCCGCATGAACAAAACGGACGAAGCTTCCGCCGCCTACACCAAGGCTGCGGAACTCGACCCGACCGGCGCCGCCAAGTACTTCTTCAACATTGGCGCCATTATGACCAATGCTGGCAAGGTTGATGATGCGATTGCCGCCTTCGACAAGACCATTGCTGCCGATCCCGCTCATGCAGACGCCTTCTACTGGAAGGGCGTAAACATGGTCGGAAAGGCCACGTTGCAGGGAGACAAGATGATTGCGCCTCCCGGCACCGATGAAGCCTTCAACAAATACCTGGAGCTGCGCCCGGATGGCCAGTTTGCCCAGGCAGCCAAGGACATGCTGGCCAGCATTGGGGCAGAAGTTCAGACCACCTTCGGCAAACCCAAGGCCACGAAGAAGAAATAGCAGCTTCTCATCCCGGGCTTGTTTCTGGCGGCGCAGGGTTCCTGCGCCGCTTCTTTGTTTGCCCGCTCCGGCATTCCTGCGCACCGGAGTACAATCGAACATCTTCCATGGCTGGGAGTTCCCCTAAAGAATCCGCGCTGTCGTTTGAAGCCGCCCGGCACATCGTCGAGCAACAGGTGTCTGCCCTTCCTCCTGTTGCCCTGGAGCGATTGTCCCTCCATCAGGCATTCGACAGAGTGCTGGCGCAGGACATTGTCGCCGACCGAGATCTGCCTCCGTTCCCTCGCTCCGCTCGTGACGGATATGCAGTGCGCTCCCCCGATCTGACCAGTGTCCCGGCGAAACTCGACGTTGTCGGCGAGGTGCGCGCGGGATCGCTTCCGGCATTCTCGATTTCCGCGCAGCAGGCAGCGGAGATCATGACTGGGGCGCCCGTCCCCGCAGGCGCCGACGCCGTCGTCATGGTGGAAAACACTCGCGCTGAAAAGGGCATCGTCGAGATTTTTCGTACTGCGTCTGCCGGGGACAACATCGTTCCGGCTGCTTCCGAAGCGCGGCGCGGAGACGTGCTTTTG
>JBFXAV010000539.1:0-2656 GCA_050183935.1 Candidatus Korobacteraceae bacterium
CGAATCCAATCACTGAAAAAGATGTTCCCGGCATACTCCTGGGGAAACATTGCGCCGTTATAGGTGGGACCGACGATGATGGCTCCGCCGTGCGGCTCAAAATCATGCGGGTAGCTGTAAGCAGGAGGAGCGAAGCCGGACAGTCCGGACGGAGTAGGCCCTTCCAGTAATGGCCACCCGTAATTGGCGCCGGGAGCGCCGCGGTTGAGTTCCTCCCACAGTTGCTCGCCGACGTCGCCGATCCACAGCTCGCCCGTTACTGGGTCAATGGAACAACGAAATGGATTGCGCAAGCCCAGGACCCAAATTTCCGACCGTACGCCAGACTGGCTCACAAAAGGATTGTCCGAAGGAACAGAGCCATCAAGATTCAGCCGCAAAATTTTGCCGTGAATGCTATCGAGTTCCTGAGCTTTGTGAGCGAGGGTCCCGTCGCCGATGCTGATGTACAGGTTGCGATCAGGCCCTATTCGTAAGCAGCCGCCAACGTGAAACGCAAGGTCGCTGGAGAATTCATCGAGCAGAACAATTTCCGATTGCGGATCGGCTCGGTTCGGATTGTCACTTCTAATCTGGAAGCGAGACACACGACTCGTAGGCTTTCCGGTGTAGTCGCGGCTGGATGGGCTGGTTACGTAGAAGACGAAAAAATATCCGTTTGTTTCGAAATCGGGATGAAGAGCGATTCCGAGCAGACCGCGCTCGTCCTGGCTATCGACTGGAATGCGCAGCAGAGGCTCGGCCAGCAGGACGCCATTCTGATAGACCCAGATATCTCCGCTTTTGCTGAGCAAGAACACTCTGCCGTCGTTAAGAACCGCGAGTCCGGTCGGGTAGAAGCCTAGTGTGTAGAGAGAACTGTCGGAGAATCCAGTAGGCAGTCCCGCGGCCTCGCCATGCGCTGACATTGGCAATGCCAAACTTGAGAGTAAAACAACCAGCCAGACATACCACTGGCCACAGCAGGCCCGAAGCGTGAGAAGATTGCCGAACCGGAGACTGGCCTTGGCGGGAGTCCAACGCACACCACGAGACATGTTTTGGGAACACTCGCTTACGCGAAACACCGATTAGCAGCGGGCGGGGTCTGCCGGGCTTCGCAGGGATTTGCTTCTTTTGAGTTTTTTGAACGTATACAGAGTAGTTCAGGACAGCCGCAATGGGAAGTGGGCTTGCGCCTAAATGAGGCGTGTAAGAATCGAGAACACATTAAAGTTATGGAATCTGGCGTCCCCGGCGGGATTCGAACCCGCGTTACCGCCGTGAAAGGGCGATGTCCTAGGCCGGACTAGACGACGGGGACTTGCCTGGCAGGTGCAGAGCAGGACTACAGTGAGCTTTCGGGGCTGTATGAGCCACGCCCGAAACTTGGTTTGATGGTAGCAGCGCGTGTGACTGGCGTCAAACTTAGCAGTTACGAATCTATCTGCGTTCCAGTGGCTTTGTTTCTGACTGCCAAAGCCCCGAACCCGGCTGGTAAATCTTTCCAGCGACCGGAAAATCCTACCACCTGCCAATTGACAGAAAAGATGTAAAGCCTTTGTTTTCAGAGTGGAAAGGAATGGCAACTGCAATGCAATCTATCAGGGCAGACGAAGTGGCGCGCAACAGGGGCGCTCTCAAGAGGGACTCGGCCAGAGCTTCACTTGAGCGCCCCTTTTGCATTCGAAGTGTGGCAACGGGGTCAGCTTTGAGTGTAGCACGGTTTTTTGTGTAAGCCATTGCAGAAAAACTTCTGAATGGCTGAGGCATAGTTCTGCCGAGCGCGCATTCACCTCATGTTTTACTTTAACTTTCCGTGTTTAGTTCAGGCATGTTTTTGTAGTTTCTTTTTTACAAACTTTCAAGCTCGTTTCCGTGCCAACAGTGAGAATCCCGCTGGGCCTGGGCCTGAGCTTCCATCTCGGGATGGAGCACGTCATCCCGTTCGGGCAGCATAGCTTGCAGGATCGTTCGACCGCTGGATTCGTGATCCCATCCGATTGCGTCAATGTTTTGTCCAAGTTTGGCATGATAGTGTGATCCTCCTTCTGTGCTCTGGAGTTTATAGGCGCGTACCCACGCCGCAATGGAGCTACACCAGCCTGTGAAGCACTCAACCCCGCCCGGTGATCCCGTACAACTGAAGCTGCTGCTTTCGCGCGAGCAGATCGCGCATCGCGTGGGGGAGATGGCATCGGAAATCTCCCGCGACTTCGCGGGCGAGTCTGTGATTCTAGTCGGAGTACTCAAGGGAGCGTCTGTGTTTCTGAGCGATCTTGCGCGCCAGATCACGCTCGATGCCACGTTCGACTTCATCAGCGTGGCCAGCTATGGAGACGGCACGCGTTCCACCGGAGAGGTACGCCTCAACAAAGACGTGGACTCATCTCTTGCAGGACGCAATGTCATCATGGTGGAAGACATTCTCGACACGGGTCTGACGATGACGTTCTTGCGCAAGCTATTCCTGGCCCGGCAGCCGCGCGCTTTGAAGATTGCGGTACTGCTGGACAAGACCTCACGCAGGCTTGTGCCGGTGCACCCCGACTACATTGGCTTCTCGGTGGGCAATGAGTTTGTGGTGGGATATGGCATGGATTTTGGCGAACGTTACCGCAATCTGCCGGATATACGACTGCTCCCAGAAGAACTGATTCCCCAAGACCACTAAGCC
>JBFXAV010000540.1:0-2647 GCA_050183935.1 Candidatus Korobacteraceae bacterium
TGCTTGTGGCACAGGTCCTGTTCATTCAGGTTCGCCCACGCGGCCTGTTTTCGCAGACCGGACGCGCGGCGGAGAGCTAGCCCAATGCCCTTCTCTTTGTGGAATACAGCACGGAAGGATCGGGGAGGCGCATGGCTGCTTGGGGCGCTTAGCATGGTTGCCATTCTTGCGCCCATCCTTCACTTGTTGGTCCCGCCGTCCTCGGCTTTTCATCTTTCGGCCTATGGACTGACCTTAATCGGCAAGTACCTTTGCTATGCGGTCTTGGCCCTGGCCGTGGACCTTATCTGGGGATACTGCGGCATCCTGAGCCTTGGGCATGCGGCTTTTTTCTCGCTCGGCGGCTATGCCATGGGCATGTACCTGATGCGCCAGATCGGCTCAAGGGGTGTTTATGGAAATCCTTTGTTGCCGGATTTCATGGTGTTTCTCAATTGGAAGGAGCTTCCCTGGTTTTGGTATGGCTCCAGTCATTTCTTGTTTGCCGCAGTCCTGATGGTGCTGGTGCCTGCAGGGCTGGCTTACGCGTTTGGGTGGTTTGCCTTCCGGTCGCGGGTCACCGGTGTGTATTTTTCCATCATCACCCAGGCGCTCAGCTCTGCGCTGATGCTGGCATTCTTCCGCAACGACATGGGGTTTGGCGGCAACAACGGGTTCACTGATTTCAAGGAAATTCTTGGCTTCGATCTCAACTCCGGCAGAGTGCGCGTGGTATTGCTGGTGCTGACGGTAACCGCGCTGGCGGCCAGCTACGTGGCTTGCCGCAAGATCGTAAACTCACGAGCCGGACGTGTGATGCGCGCAATCCGTGACGCGGAGAGCCGCACCCGTTTTCTAGGATACCCTGTCGAGTCGTTCAAGCTGTGGGTGTTCGTATTCTCAGCGGTTCTGGCGGGCATCGCCGGTGCGCTCTATGTGCCGCAGGTCGGCATCATCAATCCGAGCGAGTTTGCTCCTATCAACTCGATTGAGGTCGTCATTTGGGTTGCCATCGGGGGGCGGGGAACACTTTACGGAGCGGTGGCGGGCGCGGTTTTGGTGAACTATGCAAAAACATACTTCACCAGCACCATGCCGGAAGCGTGGTATTACGCCCTGGGAGCGCTATTCATTCTGGTGACACTGTTCCTGCCGAACGGAATTCTGGGCCGTGGGCGGCAGCGAAAAGCGAAAACAGGCACGACGCAAGGCACTGCGAAACATATGCAAGCGGCGGCAGATTGAGTCTGCTGCGACGGCACTAGCACTCGGGTGCAGTTACCAATGAATCTTCACGAGAAACGACTTTATATCGAGAACCTGACGGTCAGCTTTGACGGCTTCAAGGCGCTCAACGATCTCACATTGTATGTGGAGCCAGGAGAGCTGCGCTGCATCATCGGACCCAATGGCGCAGGAAAAACAACGATGATGGATGTCATCACCGGCAAGACTCGTCCGGATTCTGGCACGGCGTGGTTTGGCCCTAAGCTGAACCTGCTGGAATTATCGGAGCCGGAGATTGCGCAAGCCGGCATTGGACGCAAGTTTCAGAAGCCGACGGTCTTTGAGCAGCTTACGGTTTCGGAGAACCTGGAACTGGCACTGGCAGGAAAAAAGTCTTTTTTAAAAACGCTGCTGGCTCGCATCACCACCGAGCAACAGCAGCGAATCGACGAGGTCCTAGGCATAATCCACTTGGTGGAGCAGTCCAACGTGCTGGCAGGCACACTTTCCCACGGCCAGAAACAATGGCTGGAAATTGGAATGTTGCTCATGCAGGAGCCTGAACTACTTCTGGTTGACGAGCCGGTTGCAGGCATGACTCCGCAGGAGATCGAGCGGACGGCGGCCCTTTTGCTTTCGCTTGCCGGGGAACATTCCGTGGTAGTGGTCGAGCACGACATGGAGTTTGTCCGCTCCATCGCCAAGCGCGTAACTGTGCTGCACGAAGGCCGGGTGCTTGCTGAAGGAGAAATGGACGAGGTTCAGAACGATCCTCGCGTTATTGATGTTTACCTGGGAGGGTAAACGTGCTGGAAGTGAAGGCGCTCAATCAGTTTTACGGTGGCAGCCACACGTTGTGGGATGTCGATCTGTCTGTTCCGCAGGGCGCGCTTGTTTGCCTGATGGGTCGTAACGGCATGGGCAAAACCACGCTTTTGAAATGCATCATGGGACTGCTGCCGGCAGCCTCGGGGAGCCTTACCTTTAATGGAGCTGACTTGCTCAAGTCTCGCGCCGACGAAAGAGCCCGAGTCGGCATAGGCTATGTGCCCCAGGGCCGCGAAATCTTCCCGCAGCTCACCGTGGAAGAGAACTTGAGGGTGGGACTTGGGGTCCGCAAGAACGGCGCTAAGAGCATTCCGGAACGCATCTTTGACTTGTTTCCGGTTTTAAAGAAGATGCTACACCGCCGCGGGGGTGACCTCTCCGGTGGCCAGCAACAACAACTGGCCATCGGCCGCGCGCTGGTTCTTGAGCCCAAGCTGCTGATTCTGGATGAGCCCACGGAAGGAATCCAGCCCAACATTGTTCACGAAATAGGGGACATTGTGCTGAGGCTCAACAAGGAAGAAGGTCTTGCCGTGTTGCTGGTGGAGCAGAAGCTGCCGTTTGCGCGCCGGGTCGCCAGCGAATTCTGCATACTCTCGAATGGAAGGCGAGT
>JBFXAV010000541.1:0-2639 GCA_050183935.1 Candidatus Korobacteraceae bacterium
AGACCAACCAGCCGGCGCTGGGTATCGCTTTGTTTTGCACGCTCTTTTTCGCGCTGGAGTGCGGCACGCCCCACAAAGGCTTCTTTTTCAAGGTGTACCATCCAGTCGAAGCTCAGCTCAAAGGGGGAGTACTTCTGTGAGTCTGTGAGCGCCTTCTTGCTGCCGATGTAATCCACGTCCATCAGCAGCAGCCCGGCTTCGATGCGCGCAACGTCGAGCGCCAGCATTCCCGCAGGATGCAGGTCGAAGCGGCTTCCAGCGGCCATCAGTGCATCCCACACAATGAGCGCACTTTCCGAGGGAATCCAAAGCTCATAGCCCAGGTCGCCGGTGTAGCCGGTACGGGAGATGTCCACGGAGATGCCGGCAATGCTTCCGTGTGCAACACGGAAGTAGCGCAGGTTGGCGATGTCCGCTTCGGTGACCGCCTTCAGTAAAGGTCCAGACGTAGGACCCTGGATCGCCAGAGCCGCTACCGATTCGGAGATGTCTTCAATCTTAACCCTAAGCCCAGCAGCATTCTGGTGGAGCCAGCGCAAGCTGGGATCAGCAGCCGTCCAGCGATAGGTGTTTTCGCCGAGCCGGGTGACAGTCCCGTCATCGATCACTTTGCCTTCCGGGTCGCACCAGCAGCAATAGACCACCTGGCCGATGGCGACGCGGGTGATGTCACGAGTGATCACGCGGTTCACGAGCCGCGTGGCATCGGGGCCGGAAACCAGGTATTTGAAGAGCGGGGTGATATCGATGAGCGCGGCAGCGTTGCGAATGGCGTTGTACTCATGCTCGTGGTGCGTCTCGTACGAGCTTACCGTGTAGTAACCCGCCCATTCGCGGTAGTTCAGGCTTGTACAGAGATCGAATGTTCGGGGATGGAAGGCTGTTCCAATAGGCACGGCGGCTCCTTCGAATACAAATTAGATTAATCACAAGCGCGTGAAGGTGGAAGCCACTCGTTTGCATGAAATGGATGATGGCGGATCAGCTTGTGGCGCCGGTTGGTCGTCCCGAGCGCAGCGAAGGCGGTTGTTTTGAACAATTACTACAAACTGCACCAACCTGCCTGGCCATTCCCGGGAACGGTGACTTCCTCTGACGTACAATACGGGTTTTGCGCCCGCCATGCCTCCCGGTTCTGCTTCATCCCAATACGACGCCATCATTATCGGCGGTGGCCATAACGGGCTGGTAACGGCCGCGTACCTGGCGCGCGCCGGCAAAAAAGTGCTGGTGATGGAGCGCCGCCATGTGCTGGGCGGGGCTGCCGTCACCGAGGAGATCTTTCCCGGCTTTAAATTTTCAGTCTGCTCCTACGTGGTCTCGCTCCTGCGCCCGGAGATCATCCGCGACCTCGACCTTCCGCGCCACGGCCTGGAAATTCTGCCACTGGATGGAACCTTTACTCCCATGCCCAGTGGCGACTATCTCTGGCGCGTGAACGACCACGGCGAGACGCGCCGCCAGATTGCGCGTCACTCCCGCCTGGATGCCGAGGCCTATGACGAGTTCGGCAAGGCCATGCTGCAGATGTGCAAGTTTGTGAAGCCGATTCTGAGCATGGTTCCTCCCGATCCGGCGACGCGTAATCCGCGGGAGTTGTTGAAGCTGCTCTTCCTGGGGTGGCGCTTCCAGGCGCTCTCCGAGGGAGATAAATACAACCAGGTACAGCTCATGACCATGAGCGCCGCCGACTTCCTGGACCAGTGGTTCGAAACGGATGTGCTCAAGGCCACCATGTGCGCCTCCGGAATTATCGGAACATTTCTGGGAGTACGTTCGCCGGGCACCGCCTATGTGCTGCTCCATCACTACATGGGCGAGATTGACGGCGCCTTCCGTGCCTGGGGATTTGCGCGCGGTGGTACCGGGGCAATCTCCAACGCGATTGCGGATGCCGCCCGCGGGTTCGGAGCGGAAATTCGCACTCGCGCTGGAATCGCGCGAATCCTGCTCAAGAATGGGCAGGCCACGGGAGTCGTCACAGAGAGTGGCGATGAGATCTATGGCGGAGTGGTCGCATCGAGTGTCGATCCGCGGCTGACCTTCATGAAAATGATGGACCGGCGCGATCTGCCGGAAGACTTCGCGGAAGACCTGGATCATTACCGTTTTCGCGGCTCCTCCGGCAAGGTAAATCTGGCATTAGATGCGCTTCCGAATTTCACCTGCCTCCCCGGCAATGGGAACCACTTGCGTGGCGCGATTTCTATCTCTCCAAGCGTGGACTACATGGAGCGCGCCTACGACGACGCGAAGTACGGAAACTACTCGAAGCGTCCCTACATCGACATGGTGATTCCGAGTCTTACCGACCCCTCAGTGGCTCCTCCTGGAAAGCACGTGATGTCCTGCTTCGTGCAGTATGCGCCGTATCATCTGGCGGAAGGCACGTGGGATGAAAAACGCGAGGCGTTTGGGGACACTGTGATCGAAACGCTTTGCGAGTACGCGCCCAACCTGAAGGACATCATCGTAGGGCGCCAGGTGGTGACCCCGCTGGATTTGGAACGCGAGTGGGGCCTGAGCGAAGGGAACATTTTCCAGGGAGAGCTTTCGCTGGAGCAGCTTTTCTTTTTGCGTCCAGCTCCGGGCTGGGCTCAATATCGTACTCCGATACGAAATCTCTATATGTGCGGCTC
>JBFXAV010000542.1:0-2622 GCA_050183935.1 Candidatus Korobacteraceae bacterium
CCTTTTTCAGCGCCGTGTGATGTTGCTGCGGCGCAAACTTCATGCAGGCTCACGTCCACGGATTTTTGGTGGGAGAGAGATTGTGAATTCGCGTGAGCAATGCGACAAGTTACGGTGGTAATTCGCAGGTCACCTGTGCGGTTGAAAGCACTTGAATTGGTGAGACGCCCCTGTGCTGCTGGGGCGGGCGATGGCGTTCAGGTTCTAGTTAAAGATCACCCCCACTCAAGCCAAAACCGGGCTTGAATGGGGCACCCGCGCATGGTGCGGGGCGGATGCCGGTATCCGCCCAGGCGATTCTTCTACCCGATTCGCGCCCGATCTCTACGAAAGGCCCAGCGGAGTGTGTTGTTGTGAGCTGGCTGCGGCTGCGGCGATTTCGGCGGCCAACGCTTCCGCCTTCAGCGCAGGAGTGGTACGCATGCGGCTCACTGCCTCGTGTAACTGAATGGTGGAACGGACGAGCTGTTCCACGGCGGCGACTGCCTTCTGCGAGGACTCCGATCCCTGGCGCGAGATACGCAAGGTGTTCTGCAGGGAAGCGGCGAGAGCCTGTGCGTCCTGAACACGTGACTGGCTTTCCTCGACCACGGATTCACTGCGGGCAGCGGACTGCTCAAGAGATGAGGAAACTTGCGAGAAGACCTGAACGGCCTGCTCTGTGCCGAGGGCACCGGCTTCCGCCATCCGGCTGGCTTGCTCGACGATGGCGGCAGCCTCGTTGGCTTCCGCGTGGATGCTTTGCAGCAGCGTCACCACGCTCTGCGTGGATTTACGGGAGTGCTCGCCCATCTTGCGCAATTCTGCATCGAGCACGGCGAGGCCATTACCGGACTGGGCAGCACGCGAGGCTTCCATGGTGGCGCTCAGGGCCATCAAATGAGTTTCGTTGATGATGTTGATGACTTCGTAGACTTTTAAGGAACGCTCGCCCAGAGTCTTGATGTGTTCGCTGGCGGCGCTCATGGCTGCGCGGATGCGGGTAGCTCCTGCGGCGGCGGCGGTGAGTGCCTGCCCACTTTCTTCAGCGACTTCGAGAGCGCGGCGGCTGGCAAGCAGTGCGGTCTCGGCGCCGGTAAGGGTTTCGCGCAGGGCGGAAGCGAACTTGTCCACGGAGGCAGAGAAAGAAGCCAGCTCCTGCTGCTGGCGCATAGCACTACCGGAGCTGGATTCCGCGGAGGAAAGTCCCTGGCGAGCATTGCTGCCCACTTCCGACCCACAGTCGTGAATCTTATCTGCCAGGCGGGAAAGGTTTTCTAGCATACGGTTGGTGGCTTCGGACAAGGTAGCTGAGGCATCGGCGGTAATGGGGGCACGACGGAAGAGATCGCCACGGCCAACCTCGGCAGCAAGATCGGCCAGCTCAGACATGGTGCGCTCTAACGCCTGTTGGCTGGCATCGGAGGCGGCGGTGCGCTCGGCCATTCCGGCCACTTGGTTATAGCGCTCGGCGACCAGGGTGAATTCGTCGCCAGAATTGATCTGCACGGGGGTACTGTAGTCTCCGGCTTCCAGGCGCTCGGAATATTCCGTGAGCTGTTCCACGGGACGAAGAACACGGCTGCTGAGCTGGATTACCAGGGCAACGGAGGCAGCTACGGCAATGAATGCAGCCCCGAGCAGGCGAAAACCAGCAGCTTGCGGGAGCGCGCCGAAATCTTCAATTCCGAGGCCTCCGCCACCGGCTCCGGCGCTGTAGGCCAGCAGCAGGACCGCGAGCAACGCAGCCGTGTTGATTCCGGTCCACTTCCATAAGTTCGAACTCATGCGGCCTTTCATGCCAACTCCCGAGAACAATGTGCTGAACGCTTGTAGAGTACCTGACCCAAGCAGAAAAACCGGATGCACCGAAGGACAAGCCCCACCTGTCCGGTTGTCGTAGCCTGACGAGGAACATGCTGGGGCCAATTGCTAGGAGTGCCGGTTTACCGGTCCAGACAGGCGCTGCTGCACACGCCCGGAGTTCTCACGAATCTGGTAACGCTTGAGCTTGCGGTAGAGTGTGGCACGGCTGATGCCGAGCAGCTTGCCCGCCATGATCTTGTCGCCATTCACTTGTTGAAAGACACGTTCGATGGTGGCCCGCTCAATTTCGCTGAGCCGAGTGGCGCTGCCGGGAGTGGCGCCAGGGAAGATGGTGGCCGCGGAGAGCAGAGCTGCGTCGGCTTCCTCCGGGGTAGGCAACTTCTTCTGAATGCGTTGCAGCATGAGCCGCAGCTGTCCGGGGTCCAGGGGCTTGGAAAGATAGTCACAGGCTCCCAGGCGCATCGCCTGCACCAGGGAGTCGAAGGATCCATCGGCGGCCATGATTGCTACAGGTACGGATGGCGACACGGTCTTCCACTGCGAGAGCAGGGCATAGCCAGCGGCGTCCGGGAGGTTGGGGTCGAGCAGGACTACATCTGGCTGCTTCTTCTGAAAGCTAAGCACCGCCGCCTGACCTGAGCCAGCCTCAACCACTTGAAATCCAAGGGAGGATGCTACTGCGAAACAGATCCCACGCTGCCCTGCCTCGGTATCGACCACAAGCAATAAAGGCTTGCCGTCACGGTTCATTGTGGTTCTCCAATGATCTGATTGACGACGGAAATGAAGTGTTGGACACGAAAGGGCTTCTCCACG
>JBFXAV010000543.1:0-2598 GCA_050183935.1 Candidatus Korobacteraceae bacterium
CCCATGGCGCGTCGCGGCGCATGCCCTTCGCATACACAATGTCAACGAATCTACCCGAGTAGTTAGCGACAGCGAGCGCAGCGAGCGCGAGTGCGAGGGCAATGCTGCCTTTGCGTACCGCCGAACATTCAGCCCAGAGAGCCGCAGCGGAGGCCATGGCAGCCGCTGCCATCAGAATGGTGCTGGGGCCACCTATCAGGTTCAGCAGGGGCACGATAGCGAGGCAGGCGAGTGCAGCTCCGGCTAGGTCCCATGCATAGAGGCTGGCGATGCCGCTGGCGCGCCTGGCGAACACCACCGAGAGCAACACGCCGGTGAAAAAGAATGGCAAGGCTGAGATGAGATAAATTGCCGTCAGACGCAGCAGGTTGGCGGGCGTGATGTTGAGCGCGACGGAGAAGTGCAGGTCCGCTTCCAGCACGGCGACGATTGCGACAGCATTCAGCAGGCAGATGGCAGCGGCAAGCGGTCGAGTGCTCCAGCGGTCGAGCCAGCCTTTACGGAGATAGGCAAACACGCCTCCGGCGCCGAGTCCGAGCAGAGCGATGGAAATGGCGAGAAAAGCGAAATGATAGAAGAGGATCACGGAGAACAGCCGCGTGAGCGCGAGTTCCAGCAGCAGGCTGGCAAAGCTCACCAGCAGCACCCCTGTAAGCCAGAGCATGCGGTCGGTTTCGCGGGGCGTGGATGGCGCAAGGGGAAGGACGGCGGCTTCGCTCATCAGGGTCAGGGGCTCCGGTTAGTTAGAAGCGGAATTCATGAGGGTGGCACGGTTCCGGTGCACAGGCTAGTCTTCCAGTATTACCTGGGCAATGGCATGTTCGCGGGTGTGCGACAGCGAAAGGGAAGCGCGCCGCACGCCAAGCCGCTCGGCAAACCCGGCGGCCTTGCCATGGAAGAGGATTGTGGGACGCCCACCGGGCTCACGGGAAACTTCCACGTCACGCCAGCTGATGCCCCTCTTCCACCCCGTACCGATTGCTTTCAGGGCTGCTTCCTTGGCTGCGAAGCGGGCGGCATACCGCTCCGCGCGGTTCTGCTTAGAATCGCAATAGCGGATCTCTCCTTCGGTGAAAACGCGCTTCAGAAACCGCTGGGGAAAGCGCGCCAGCGTGGCGGCCACGCGCGGTACTTCTACGAGATCAATTCCGGTGCCGACGATCATAGGTTAGCAGCCGACTGTAGGTGAAGAAGCGATTCAGCGTAGCACAGGGTTTGCAGGTTTCTTCTTAGTCGGCCGCCAGAAATTGCTGGCAACATTTGATGGGGAAAGGCCTCTCCAATAACAGTCTGTTGCTTGGAAGAGGATAGAATGTCGCGGACTACGGTTACGCTCAGGTTGTGTGTCGCGGTGCTGGTGCTCTGTGCCCTGGTCGCAGTGGCGCTGTCGATGCTAGAGGTCACCACCGCTCACCGCCTGGCGCCACAGGCAGTTTCGGTACATGCAGGCTGGGACCCGGCGCCAGTCAGCCTTCAAACGGCAGGCCGGGGTAGAGAAGCTGTCCGTCGATGAGCTGGGCTTCGGCGGTGAGCCGGTGCGGCTTGGGTGGGTTTTTGTCCAGAATGTGCAGGACCTGGTGCCCATTCGCTGTGAGCCAGTCGGAAACCAGCATACGATGGCAGCGGAAGTACACGGCTTCCGCACACATAATGGCGGTGCGGCGAGTTGCAGCCAACGCCAGAACCTCGGTAATTCCCTGCTGAAACTCAGTGGTCAGCATGTGGTCGGCATAGTTGCGGAAAGCTTCCACCCGCAGCCCGGTGTTGGGTGAGTCATTGCGAGTGCGACTGCGGCGTCCTCCCAGAGCCTTCTTCCAGTGGTACTCCATCCCGGCAGTTGGAAGCTCCCGTTCCAGGGATTCACGGTTGAAGTGCGGCAGCCGGCGAGACATGGGGAAGGCACGGATGTCTACCAGGGTTTCTATTCCGTGCAGTGTGAGCAGTTCGAGGAAGTCGGCCATCGTTCGGGTGGAGTGGCCGAGGGTGTAGATCGCCGACACGCACCAGTTTACTTCCACTGCGGAGATGCTGAGACACGGAGAATGTTCAGCACAGATGGTTCTCCGTTGAAAGCGCTTTTCTTGTGGCGCCGCTACCCGGAGACTTGCGCGGATATCGCCTGCATTGAATCCTCCGCGATCCGCGCCTCTGGGCACATAGGACTTGCAACTCGAAGCTCGAAACTCGAAACTGATCCCTTGATTCCCGAACGGAAGCTGATTGAACGCATCGCCCGCGAAGCGCGCCGGGGAAGGAAGTCCCGCGCGTTGGTTGCCGGCATTGGCGATGACTGTGCCGTCCTGCGTCCCAAAGCCGGGCACGACCTGGTGGTCACCACGGACTTTACCCTGGAGGAAGTGCATTTCCGTCGCAACTGGCACGCGCCCGCAGTGGTGGGGCACCGCTGTCTTACGCGCGGGCTGAGTGACATTGCTGCCATGGGTGCGGAGCCGATGGCAGCATTTCTCTCGCTGGCACTTCCCGGCGATCTTCCGCAGAGTTGGGCGGATGAATTCTTAAGTGGGCTGCTGAAACTGGCCCGCTGTTTTGATGTATCGCTTGCGGGGGGAGACTTGGCGCAATCTCCGGACGGGCGAG
>JBFXAV010000544.1:0-2596 GCA_050183935.1 Candidatus Korobacteraceae bacterium
TTAAACAAGGATGTGTCCATGGAGAAGTCGATCTGGTTATCTTCGAGCTTTCTCACGTAGTCATATAACGACCTAAATCGTCTCTCCTGTGAAAGGAAATATCCGTCCAAAACCCAAAACATCACCGCTGGGATGTATGCGATCAAGAAATAAACTCGATCTGAATCCTTAGTCGCTAGGGCAAACAAGGCCGCGATTAGGGTTATGGTCCAACCTTTGAGCAGAAAAAGATTAGACGCCATGCGGTTGATCGCAGATTGGATGAACTCAAGATGTTTTAGCTTGTTTTCCACATTGTGACGTGCTTTCAATCATGATTATCAACAAAGCGAAAGACCCGCCGCGCAAATTACCTTCAAGCATTAGGTCCTTCACGCTTCCCGCTCTCACGCGCCTAGTTTCTGAGTAATCAGCTCTTCAATTCTCGCCACCACCTCATCAATGCTCAGGTGACTGGAGTCCAGTACCACAGCATCCGGTGCTGGTACCAGCGGAGATGCCACCCGCCTGCGGTCGCGCATGTCCCGCTCCCGCAGTTCTGCAGCGATCTTCTCAGCATCGCCTCCGTGCTGTTTCAGGCGCCGCTCCATGCGAACATCGTGCGTGGCTTCCAGAAAAATCTTTACGTCCGCGTCGGGAAAAATCTTGGTCCCCACGTCGCGGCCTTCCATTACAACCCCACCGCCGGATCCCATTTCGCGCTGGCGCGCAACCATCCAGGATCGCACCTCCGGGTGAACGGAAACGCGGGAGGCTGCCTGGCTCACGTCGGCGTGGCGAATTCGCTCGGTGATGTCTACGTCGTCAAGAATGACTCGGTTGCCATCCAGCTTGGGCAGAAGTTCGATGCGCGAGTCCCGCGCCAGAGACAGCAACGCACTTTCATCGTCAAAAGAAGTATCCCGTTCAATGGCCTTCAGCGCCAGAGCGCGATACATGGCCCCGGTTTCCAGGTTCAGGTAATTGAACTTGCGGGCGAGCCGGGAAGCAATGGTGCTCTTTCCCGAGCCTGCCGGCCCGTCAATGGCAACAATCAACTTGTGTTCGCTAGTAGTCATGCAAATGCGGGCCTGTGATCTTACCCTACCTGGCGCGTGAAAACTGTACGAGGGGGCGTAAGCTGAATCATAGTGCGACTGCCTACGCGCACAAAGTCCAGTTCTCGTGCTGCCAGCAGTGCGTTGGTGGCTTCCCTGGTCCGGGAACGGGGCACCAGGTACGAGAAGAATTCCTCGACCTCAGCAGGCTCTGCCGCGACCACGGTGTGCAGATACTTGGAGATCAGCGCCGAGAGCGCGGCAGCAACGGGCGTGTTCATGCCTTCGCGAACCTGCTCCGGCGCCCAGCGGTACAGCGCGTCCCAGGATGCCCCTTGCTCGGGATTGTAATCGACACGGGTAATACGCAGCCTCGACCAGAGCTCGCCCAAGGCCCGCTCCAGTGCCGGATTGGAAACCGATCCGCCCAGCTCTTCGCGCAGGCGGAAGCGCGAAATCGGCCCGTGCTTGCGAATTACCTCAAAGGCATCGCGCGCCAGCGGAGAATATTCGGAGTGAACACCGGGCTTCGAGACCTGCCGCGGATTGCGATCTCCCGCCAGTCCATAGAAAAAGGGGAAAACCGAGGCAGCTACCAGAAAACCAGTCTCCCCGAACAGGTTAGCCTCAAAGGCGGCGCGCTCCCGCAGCAGCCGGATCATTAACTCCGTGGCTTCGCGAGCGCGGGGATCGGCGAAGGCGTGCTGCCAGGTGGGAAGCTTTTCCTCCGCGCCCACCCAAGCCCCCAGGAACGTAGGCAGCAGTAGCGGCGCTTTGGCTTCCTTCGGGGCGGGGAACAGCATTGCGAAACCCACGTCCTCGATGAACTGCACTGCATCCTCAAAGGTGCGCACTGCACGCCCGTCAAGATGCCAGCGTTCCTTTCTGCGATCCTCAAGTTCCCGGTCGGTCATGAAGAGTTCCCGGCTAAATCCGCTTGAATGCTTTCTGAATCTCGTGCACAGAATACCGCAACACCACCGGACGTCCATGCGGACAGGACATGGGACACTCCGTCAGCGCCAATTCCCGGAGCAGCCATTGCATCTTGTTTTGCTCGAGTGGGGTGTTGATTTTGATGGCAGCATGGCAGGCAATGCTGGCAGCAATACGGCGGCGTGCGATTTCCATGTTGAGTGCCTGCTCCTCGTGCTCAAACTGGGTGAGCAATTCGTGGAGCATGCGCTCAATGTCAGCAGCCTCGATTCCCGCGGGCGCGGTCTTCACCGCAATGGTGCGCGCGCCGAAAGGTTCCAGTTCAAATCCGTTCCGCTGCAGCTCATCGCAGAGGTCAGAAAACACTGCCTGCTGCCCGGGCGTGAGTTCCACGATCATTGGCATCAGCAAGCGCTGGCTCTCTACCTTCTCATTGGCGCGCTGGCGCAACACTTTCTCGAACAGCACACGCTCGTGGGCAACGTGCTGATCAATGATCCACAAGCCACGATCGTTGACAGCAAGAATGAACGACGAGCGAATCTGGCCAAGCGGCTGAAGTGACGACAGTTCCTCCAGACTTGCGGAATCCGCCGCATATGCTGGCTCTTCGATTGGCGGGG
>JBFXAV010000545.1:0-2588 GCA_050183935.1 Candidatus Korobacteraceae bacterium
CTGCTGGGAAGAAGAATTCTACTCACTGGCGCGGCGCGGGGAATTGGTCGCGACATAGCGCTCACCCTGGCACGCGCCGGAGCGCAGGTCGTGCTGAACTACCGCCAGCGGGAGCAAGAGGCCCAGGCCCTCGCGCAAGAGATTGTCCGCGCCGGCGGCAAAGCCTTTGCAGTTCGCGCAGATATTTCGCGTCCGGCGGAAGTCAGCGCGCTGGTACAGCAGGCAATGGATATGCTCGGCGGCATCGATATTTTGGTGAACAACGCAGGGATTGCAATTCCCAAGCCCATTGAAGAGCTGACCGAAGCCGACTGGGATGAGACTGTGGATACCAACCTGAAATCGGCATTCCTGGTCACACAGGCGGTCTTGCCGCAGATGCGGGAGCGGCGCTGGGGACGGCTGATTTTCATTTCGTCGGTTGCCGCTCAGGTTGGCGGCGTGATCGGGCCTCATTATGCAGCGTCAAAATCCGGTATGCACGGCATGATGCACTACTACGCCGCGCACCTTGCGAAAGAGGGCATTACCTCCAACGTAGTTGCTCCGGCGCTGATTCGCACGGAGATGGTGACGAACAATCCACGCGCCCGCCCCGAACTGATCCCGGTCGGCCACTTTGGCGAGCCTAAGGATGTGGCGGACGTTGTGCTTCTTCTGGCGCAGAACAGTTACATTACGGGGCAGACAATTTCGGTGAATGGTGGGTGGTATTTGACATAGTTTTGAGCGTTCCTAGAATTTACGCGGGGTGAAGCGGAGTAAATAATGAAGGCGGGCAATAACGCCCCGCCTTCTTGTCAATCTGTCTAAGCTATTTCGCAGTCAACGCCGCAATCGCTGCCAGCGCAACCTGCTCGTCCTGTTCCGAAGTTGCGCCGCTCACGCCAATTGAGCCGATCACCTTCCCATCCGCTTCGATTGGCAACCCGCCCTGGACCGGCAATGCGCCGGGGAGCGCCATCATGCCCGTGTTGCCGCCCTTTACCATGTCAGCGAAAGCCTTGGTCGGGCGGCGGAAGAGCAGAGCAGAGCGGGCCTTGGCTTGGGCTACTTCGATGCTGCCGAGTTGCGTGCCATCCATGCGGCGTAGTTCGATCAGGTTTCCGCCATCGTCCAGGATCGCGATGACCATGTTCCATTTGTTCTTGGCGGATTCGACTTCGGCCGCATCGACCATTTTCTTGGCGGCGGCCAAGCTGAGGGTTTTCTTCTCCAGCAACTGAGCGGACAGCCCGACGCTCAGAATGAGAGCGCAGGTCATTACAGAAGCGGCGAGTTTTAAAATATCAGTCATGCATTTCTAACCTCGGTAGGATTTGCAACTGACAAGACTAGAGATTGTGGAGTGAAAACACAAGACGTCGCGAACTGATTGCATGGCCCGTCTGGATCTGGACCAGGCCCAATGTCCCTAGCTCCGGTTGATCGCTGAGGCCACGCAAGCCGCTCCAAAGCCGTTGTCAATGTTTACCACGGAAACATTAGGTGCGCAGGAATTCAGCATCCCCAGCAGTGACGCAATTCCGCCAAACGAGGCGCCATACCCAACGCTGGTAGGAACGGCAACCACCGGAGCGGCCACCAGCCCGGCAACAGCGCTGGGCAGCGCGCCTTCCATGCCCGCGCAAACAATCACTACGCGCGCGCCATCCAGCACCTCGCGGTAAGCAAACAGGCGGTGCAGTCCAGCGACGCCAACATCGCAGATCAGCGTTACCTGGTTGCCCATCAGTTCGGCGGTAAGTTGCGCTTCTTCCGCAACTCCCAGGTCGCTGGTTCCGGCCGCCACTACGGCAATCAGCCCTTTGCCGATGCGTGTCGTGTCCTGGTGCAGAGTAATGCAGCCGGATGCCGGATGGAAGATCGCCTTGCGAACTTTTCGCCGCACGGCCCGGTAGTGGTCCTCACGAGCGCGGGTTGCCAGAACGTTTCCCTTGTGGCGGGCCATGCGCGCGAAAATCTCCGCTACCTGCGCCGGAGATTTGCCAGCAGCGTAGATCACTTCGGGCGTGCCCGCGCGCAGCGCCCGGTGATGGTCAATTTTGGCGAAGTCGATATCTTCGAACGGAAGATGGCGCAGCTTACGGAGCGCCTGTTCGGTGCTGGTACGCCCGGTGCGTACGTCCTCAAGCAGGCGCTGAAGGGAGTTGGAGTTCATGGGAATCGAATGTGCGGAAGTACTTGGGAGCACTTCGTGGTCAACTGCAATGGTTAGCTGCGAGGCATCCCCAACTGCGACACCGGCAGGATAGCATTCATGGAACCGGAGCGGTAACCTTCCAAATCGAGCGTCACGTACTGAAATCCCAGGTTTTTGAAGATTGCGACCAGATGCGCAGCCATTGCCACGGAGAATGCACCGGGCAGTTCCTCCGGAGCAATCTCGATGCGGACAATGTCTCCGTGATGCCGCACGCGGAACTGGCGGAAGCCAAGCCGCCGTAGAGCTTCTTCTCCGGACTCTACCGCCGCCAGCGCCTCCCGCGTCACCGGACGTCCGTACTCGATGCGCGATGAAAGGCACGCCGATGCTGGTTTATCCCACAGCTCAAGTCCAGCCTCGCGTGCCAGGCTGCGAATATCCT
>JBFXAV010000546.1:0-2585 GCA_050183935.1 Candidatus Korobacteraceae bacterium
TACAGTTCGCGCTAACGCCGCACTGGGGCTGGTGCGCTTTGGGGATGATTCCGGGCGCGCCGAACTGGTACGCATGCTGGCGCCCGCACACGTCACCGCTCCCCAGCAGGGGCGCGTGCTGGACCTAGCGGCCCAGGGCACGGCAGTTCGTGAAGGTGGCTTGCTGGCCATGCTGGACAGTGGCTCGGGATCGGTGGAGGTACGATCTCCCATCGTCGGCCGCGTGCGCTCACTGGGCGCGACGAAAGATAACACCGTCATCAAGGGAGCAGAGCTTGCGATTGTGGACCCGGCGGCGGATCAAGTCTGGGAGGCTTTGCGCGGACTCTACCTGATTGGCGGGAAAGAAGACCTCACTGCGGTTCGAGCCTATCTTCGCCCCATGCCGGAGATGCCGGATCGCGTGCGCCAGCAGGCGTTGCTGACGGAGAAGGCGATTCTGGATCGAGCAAGCGGCACGCCCCCTCCGCAGCAACCCTAGACAATTCACCTAGGAACTGTCATTTTTGCTGTCCTGCTGTCCGGTAATCGCGTAACTGGAGGTATCGAGATGCCCGCTTTGCGCTTATCGCACTCGTATCGTCTTGTTTTCGTCCTTGTCGCGGCCTCTAGCTGCGTTTGGGCTCAGGCCGCGTCCCCTGAGCACTGGGTGACAACTTGGGCGACCTCGCAGGATTTGGTCTATGTTGAAGACTCCCCGGAGACGGCGGCTCGCCTCCGCACTCCGCGCTTTCCTGCCTACATAGAGACCCTCAAGAACCAGACTGCGCGCATGGTGGTTCGCACCAGCATTGGCGGACGGCGATTGCGCGTACAGCTTTCCAATGCCTTTGGGAAGCCGCCACTGGAGGTGGGGTCAGCGCACGTTGCGGTGCGCCGCAAGGACTCGGCAATCGCTCCCGGCAGCGATCGCGCTCTCACGTTCAGCCGCAGTTCCTCCGTGGTAATTCCACCGGGAGGAGTCGTAGTCAGCGACCCGGTCGACCTTGAGTTTGCTCCTCTGAGCGACCTTACCGTAAGCCTCTATCTGCCTGGTGACACGGGACCTCCAACCAAGCACATCTTTGGTTTGCACACTACATATGTCTCGAAGGAAGGCGACCACGCGGGCAGTTCTGAAATCACCGACGCCACCACCACTGCCTCCTATTTCTGGCTCTCCGCAATTCATGTGGTCGCGGCACCGGACAGTGGAACCATTGTGGCGCTCGGAGATTCCATCACTGACGGAGACCGCTCCAGCACGGACACGAACAGCATGTGGCCCGCTGTACTAGCGGCACGCATGGCTGCAAGCAAATCAACCGCGAAGTTCGCGGTGGTGAATGCCGGAATCTCGGGGAACCGGGTGCTGACTGATTCCGACGGCATTGGTGGAAAGAGCGCGCTTTCCCGCCTGGATCGCGACGTTCTGTCGCTGCCGGGGGTGCGCTGGATCATTCTACTCGAAGGAATCAACGATGCCGCGAGGCCGGGGCTGCTGGGGAAGCTGGTCACGTCCGAGGACTTGATCGCAGGGCACCGTCAAATTATTGCGCGTGCCCATATGAACGGCATTCGCATCGCCGGAGCAACTCTTACCCCGGCAAACAATGCCAATCCGGAACGCGAGGCCGCACGCGCAGGGTTGAACCACTGGATTCGCACCAGCGGCGAATATGACGCGGTGATCGACTTCGAAGCCGCAGTGCGCGACCCACAAAATCCCCGGCGCTTCCGTGACGAGTTACAAGCAGATGGGCTGCACCCCAACGATGCCGGATACAAGGCCATGGGAAATGCTGTCGATCTCTCGATCTTCGAGGGTGCGCCTGTTTGGAAGCCAATGGCTCCAGCACAACAACGCAGCCAAGGAGCACGGCAGTAATGAAGCGTTGACTTAGGTGGCCGCGTACAACTCCAACAGCGTGACTTCCGGCGGGCAGGCAAAGCGGAACGGAACGCCGGAGAGGCCGACGCCACGGCTGGTGTAGAGCTGGGAGGGTCCAACCTGATAGAAGCCCGCGGGATACTTCCGCCCCAGAGGCGGAAGATAGGGAGCACCCACGCCGGGTACCCGAATTTGTCCTCCGTGGGAGTGTCCGGAAAGCTGCAAGTCCACCGAACGGCGTGCGCTTTCATCCAGCAAGTCAGGCTCGTGCGCGAGCAGAACCACCGGCTCGTTTGCCGGAATTCCCTTCAAGGCCTTGTCAAAATCCGGTTTGCCAGCCAGGGCGTCGTCTACTCCAGCGATCCAGAGGCGTTGCCCATCCCGCTCCACCGAAAGATTGCGATTGCTGAGAACGCGGATGCGCTGCGACCGCAGCGTTTCCGAGATGCGGCTGGGATCGGTAGAGTGGTCATGATTGCCCAGCACGGCATAACGTCCCAGGGGCGCCTGCAGACCTGCGAGAATGCGGCTGCACGGCTCGATAAAACGGGCCGGTTTGGGCGAGCCGTCCAGGCTGCTGCTGACGAAATCGCCGGTAAGCGCGACCAAATCTGGCTCTAGCGCGTTCACGGCAGCCACCGCAGCGCGAATTTCTCCTTCCCCGGTAAAGGGTGCGAAGTGGAAGTCACTGAGCAGGGCGATCTTAACTCCCACA
>JBFXAV010000547.1:0-2569 GCA_050183935.1 Candidatus Korobacteraceae bacterium
GCCGGAGTGCTGTCAGTCGCATTCCTCGACTGATTGTCCCTGATTATATTGTCTGTGCACTCAGATTCAGGAAGAACAGTCCCGCAATAATCAGCGCCAGCGAGGCAATCCGCATCGCCGTTGCCGGCTCCTTAAACCACACAATTCCAATACCCACCGCAAGGGCCGTTCCCAGCGCCGACCACACCGAGTAGGCAACGCTCACTTCAATCTGTCGAAGCGCCAGTGCCATTGGTGGCAATGACGAGGCGTAACATACCAGCATCGCTCCCGTAAGCAGCGGGCGCGAACAACCCTGCGAGAGTTTCAAAAATACTGTACCCAGTACATCCAGGAATATTGCTAAGCCTAGAAATAGCCATGACATAAATCACCAAAAAGGAATAGGCGCACGTATCCGTCCACACGGCGCAAGCCGCCGGAAGCTGTCACTTGTGCGTATGGGAAGCGAGCTAAAGGTCAGGCAGGCTGAAGATCTTGGCCGCGGTGGAAGCCAGAAATTTCGGCGTAATCATAGGCCTTTCCCCCATGGTTTTTAGATGCCCGCAGCATAAGGCCGGTCGCTCCGTCTATCAGCAACAAAATAGAAGCCTTATGCTGGGAGCATTGGATCGATATGGTTAGGATCTACAACTTTCGGACCGAATCTTGCCCGCCCAGCTAGAATGCGCAAATCACCATGGCTTATACCATTGAGCAGGTTTCCGCAGCCGTTGGCTGCCGCATTCGTGGAAACGCGTCCCTCTTGGTCACCGGAGTTGCCAGCCTGAACTCGGCCACCGGCTCCGACCTCTCCTTTGTGGATGATGAAAAGCATCTACCGCGCGCGCTTGCCTCCCGCGCTGGCGCGCTCATTGTCGGGGAGTTCGGTTCTGAAGTTCTGGCTGCAGCGCGCTCCAAGCCGCTGCTCATCAGCTCCCAGCCTCGGCTTGCCTTTGCGCGAGCTGCTGCATTCCTGCGCGCACCGGCGGCGTACTCTCCTGGCATTCATCCCACGGCGATCGTTGCAGCCTCAGTCCAGCTTGGAAGTAACGTCTCCATCGGCCCGCATGCCGTCATTGAAGACAACTGCGTGCTCGGAGACCACGTCCACATCGGCGCTGGGGCCTCCATCGGACGCGCCGTCGTTCTTGGCGACTCCTGCGACATCCGAGCCAACGTGATCATTTACCCCGGTGTCCGCCTAGGCAGGGGCGTGGTCGTACATGCAGGCGCAGTTCTCGGCAGCGACGGATTCGGTTACGTCCGCGACCACATCACCGGCAGGTACGAGCAGTTTCCCCAGATCGGCACGCTGGAAATTGGCGACGACGTGGAGATCGGGGCCAACACCACCATCGACCGCGGCGCGCTCGACGCTACTGTGATCGAACGCGGCGTCAAGCTCGACAATCTCGTGCATGTCGGCCACAACGTCCGCATTGGGGAGGACGTTGTTATCGCAGCCCAGACCGGCATCTCTGGAAGCTCGGTGATCGAGAAGGGAGCAGTAGTGGCCGGTCAAGTAGGCATTGCCGACCACGTTCGCATTGAAGAGGGAGCAATTCTGGGCGCCCAATGCGGCGTTCCCAGCGGCAAAATCATTCGCGGAAAGGGTGTGGTGTTCTGGGGAACTCCCGCGCGTCCTATCCGCGAGTACTTGAAAGAGCTGGCCGTGCTGGCACGTCTTGCGCGGAAGCGCTGATGGCAACGGCCTAGCTCAGCCTTCCCCCAGCCCACAGAATTGCATTACGCACCAGCTTGCGGAATGCGGGGTTGCGGTGTGTCTCGGACGAAGCGCCGGGCTGAATGCATACCACTTTTGCCGACGGATTAGGACCAATCCACGCCACCACGCGATCACTGTTGCCGCTGGTGGTTTCCAGCAGCGGAGTGATCTTGGGCGACTGCCACATGCCCTTGTATGCCGTCTCTCCAGTAAGCCGCAGCGGCCCGATATCCTGGACAATCGGATGATTGCCCACCGGCCGCACATCCAGAGTGGTGCTCGGCGTGACTGTGCCTTTCTTCACTCCATCGTGGTCCGCTAGCGCAAGGTGCCCGCCCAGAACTTCCTGGTACCACCACGGCCAGTTTTGGTTGTCGCCAAGAGCGTTGTGCAGAATCACAAAGCCCTTGCCTTCCTTCACCGCCGCCTGCACGGCATCGCGCGCTTCCTGCGGCCAGTCTGTCTGGTCATTGGCAATCAGAACGTTAAACACTGGCGCGTTACCGGGCATCAGCGTGCGAATGCCAGAGCGAAGCTGCGTGCTGGGAATCCAGGGAGCATCTGGGGGCGTCTCCGGCACGATAATTGGCGGCGCATTGCCGAACCCTTGCGGAGCCGTCGTAGGCGGGGGCGGCAGGGGGGTATTGGGTCCCGCCAGAGGCATGGCCAACGGGTTGTAGCCGACATATCCGCCTACCGGCAGGTCCGCGGGCACTACCTCAACCTGCACGAACATCGGGTCAAGGAACATGGCTGCGAACGACGGCCTGTAAGGAGCGCCGCCGGTGACGTAGCGCGCCCAGAGCTTCCAAAGGTTGTCTTCTGCCTCGAACCCTTTGGCGGGAAGAGCAGTGGCGGCAA
>JBFXAV010000548.1:0-2553 GCA_050183935.1 Candidatus Korobacteraceae bacterium
GATCTTGCTCGCTCTTCAGATAGCGCCAATTCTTAAGGTAGGCAACCAGGCACGTCGCGAGAATCAAGGCCAGGAAGCCGAAGAACCACCATCCGATGGAAGACTGCGCGAACGCATGCACTGAGCTTACGATTCCGCTGCGCGTCAGGGCCGTTCCCAGAATGCAGAGCAGGAAGGTGGAGAAGATTAGCCACATGTTCCACACCTTCAGCATGCCGCGTTTTTCCTGCATCATCACCGAATGCAGGAACGCGGTGCCAGTGAGCCAGGGCAGGAACGAGGCGTTCTCTACGGGGTCCCATCCCCAATACCCGCCCCATCCAAGCACGGAGTAGGCCCAATGCGCGCCCAGGAAAATGCCGATGGTCAGGAACATCCAGGTGACCATGGTCCAGCGGCGCGTAATGTGAATCCACTTTTCGCCGGGATAGCGCATCACCAGCGCCGCCAGCGCGAACGCAAACGGCACGGTGAAGCCCACATAACCCAAATACAGCATGGGCGGATGGATCACCATCTCCGGATACTGCAGGAGCGGGTTCAGTCCGTTGCCGTCTTGCGGAATGGCTCCCTGCACCATGGCGAATGGATTTGCGGCGAAGTTCACCAGCAGCAAAAAGAAAATCTGCACTGCCGCCAGAATGATGGAAGCATGGGCTACCAG
Source organism: Candidatus Korobacteraceae bacterium (assembly GCA_050183935.1). Lineage (GTDB taxonomy): Bacteria > Acidobacteriota > Terriglobia > Terriglobales > Acidobacteriaceae > DASZRZ01. The sequence goes on from JBFXAV010000548.1 coordinate 665, forward strand.
GCGGGTATCAACCTTGTGCCGCAGGCGAAGCACCAGTGCATAGGTGGAGAGCAAGAATGCCCAGAACAGCAGCGAGCCTTCCTGTCCCGACCAGAGCGCAGCAAACTTGTAAGGCGCGGGCAGTTCCCGGTTGCTGTGGCTGAGGATGTAAGCGATAGAGAAGTCGTCGCGGAAGGTGGCAATCACCAGCGCCGCGACTGAAGTCGTCACGGCAACCCAGACCGCTATGCCGGCCCGGCGGGCGCTTTCTCCCAGCCGCTCCGCCCGCGTGCGCACGGCGAAAATTCCGGCAACCAGCGAATAGGCGGCCAGTGCCAGGGCTAGAAGAAGGGCGAAACTACCGATTTGCGGCATCAGGGGCGCTCACCAGCGAATAGATTCATTCTTTCAGAAACCACGCCGGGGGGCAACTAAACCGCTGGTCTTGTCGCGGGGCGTTGGCAGATTATCCGCGAATTGCCATCGACTGGGTGGTGGGGCAAGCTAAGGACATGGGCAACAGTAGGCTGCCAGAGCGCGATTTATCCCCGCGGCTTCATCGACTCCCGTACCAGAGCGATCAACTCCGCGGGAGGGCAGGGCTTAGGCCGGAATTGAACATTCAAGCCTTCGTACTCATCTTCCGCGCCCGGCATGCCTGTAATGACAATGACGGGAAGCCTGGGATGGCTGTGACGAAGCTCGCGTACCACGTCTACCCCGCTGGCTCCGGTGAGCACATGATCGGTGACAACGGTTCCGATGTTGCTGGCCAATGGTTCGCTGCGCAGGAGAGCGAGGGCCGCGTCCGCGCTGGTGGCTACATCCACCAGAAATCCCGCTTCCCGCAGCACGGTTTCACGAATCCGCAACTGCAACGGATCATCGTCAATTAACAGGACTCGCTTCAAGTTTTCCTGCGACGGGCTTCCCTGCGAATGTTCCACGAAACTCCATCGGCGCGGTGCGCCGTTGTGCGGGCTAGGTTCGCCGCTCCTGCGAGGTGACTTCCGCCTCGGCGCGAAGCCAGTCGTCCTGCGCAAAGCCGTCCATAAAGCCCCGTTCCGCATACAGTTGGTAGGCACGGGCGCGAATGACTTCTTCCCTATTGGCAAGCACAGGGGAGTCCGTCTTGCCAGTGGTTCGCTTACTCTTCACCGTGGTCGCAGAACGTGTACGCTTCGCCGTCGGCATTGCACAACTCCTACAGGAAAATTATACGCTTCGCCTCGCTCGTGCTTATGCCTTGGGAAGCACTGGAGGCGTAAGAAAAATATAACTGGTTTTGCAATGCCTGCTGCTGTGGAATTTTTTTATAGGGTCAAGAAAAATACTGACTCGCTGTCTTTCGAGACATACGGGCAAAATACTTCCACCCTGTCTCCGATGACCGTCCTACCTTGGACGGGCCAGCAGCAAGGTCCAATCGTCCGGCTGTTCTGCACCTCCAATCCAATCGCTGACTGCCTGTGTTACCTCTTCGCTGATACGTTCCACGGGTAGATGGGAATTTTCCCGCAAGAGCTGCATGAGCCGGGCTTCGCCAAACTCGCCGAACTCGTTCTCTGGCTCAGTGATTCCGTCGCTGTAAGCAACCATCAGGTCTCCCGGCTCAAGCTGGACTTCTTCTTCCGCAACGGAAATTTCCTCGAACAGGCCCAGGACCGTCCCGCCAGTAGTCAGCTTTTCCATCCTGCCATCGTGCCGCAGAAGCAGGGGCGGAAGGTGACCGGTGTTGGCATAGCTTAAAATTCGCCGCTCATGGTGGTAGACCGCCAGGAAGAGCGTGGCATACTTCTCCGGCGTGGTGCTGCGGTAATGGTGCCGGTTCAGCATGCAAAGCAGCTCGGAGGGCGAAATGGCTCCCGCTGCGGGAGGCCACATCACCCCGGGCCGCCTACTCGAATCTG
>JBFXAV010000549.1:0-2547 GCA_050183935.1 Candidatus Korobacteraceae bacterium
AGCGCATTGTCTTCAAGCCGCAGCAGCATATAAATCAGAGCGTAGAGCAGGCCGAAGCAGAGAAGTGCTCGCAGGCCTTGAACACGGCTGGCAAAAATCCATCCAGCATTTGCCGACAGCAGCAGGACTGTGGCCCCGCCGGCAAGAAAGAATCCGAGATCAAAGCCGATTCTTTCAGCGAAAGAAAGCAGCAGGAGATAGAAGATGATTTGCGCCACGCCGACCAGAATGTACTGCGCAGGATGCACACGCTTGCCAGTGGTGACCTCAAAGACAAAGTAGGAGAGAAACAGCAGGCCCAGGAAAAGAAGCACGTACTTCAGCGACCGGTTCACGGACTGGTATGCATCTGCCAGTTCAACGAAGGAAACGCCGAGCGCTGTTGCGTCCAGTCCTGTGACGGAAGAGCTGCGACCCTCGGCCGGGACGCCGCGAGCAATCCACGGTACAACCCATTCGCCGGAAAAGCCGTGCGACGTTACGTTGCGCTGAACGGGAAGAAAGCCACCATCGAAGCTTGGACTGGGCCAATCGCCCTCGTGTTTGAGTCGCGTGGTTTTACCGTAGGCGAGGATGGCGATTCGTTGCGCTCCTGAGAAGCGCAGTGCGGCGCTTACCTGAAACTTCGCGTCAGGTTGAGCTAGTTTGGAGACCTTTGTGCCAAAGAGTGTAAGCGGTATTCTCCGGGGCTGCTTTTCTTTAGGATCGACGGAATTGAGGGAATTGACGGAATCAAGCGATAAGCCGTCAATGCTATCGGTCGGCACGAAGGACTGGGTTGTTCCATTCACAGTAAGGGCGCCGTCGGCCAAGGCTCCCCGAGCATCGGAAACTCCTACCACCAACTCAACCTTGCTCCAGTCAAGCACGGCATTCGTCGGAGCAGCCAGGGGCGCGCCGGTCAGGTCGAAGTCGGCATCGAACTTCACATCAGCATCGAATACGGGGACCTTGAAAAGCGAACGCCGTCGTTCTTCGGTGCGAGTCTTCACCGTGGCCTCGCCTCGCATAGGAGAGATCAAATAGATGCCGCGCTCTGCGGTCACTCCCGGAATCTGGGACGGCACCGTATAGGGAATGGCCAGCGTGGGTCCCAGGAATGTTTGCCTCCCGCCAACATAGCTGCTGATTTCTTCTGTGACGTCCGCCGCTCGTTGCGTTCTCTCTTCCACCAACGCCGCGACAAAGAGAGCAGGAATGGTCATTACCAATGCCAGTCCGCAAACAACAATCAGCTTCATGCCCATGGAGCGGGAGAGCAACCTTGCTTGCAGGATGGGTAGAGACATGGAAGGATCGTTCATAAAGTTCTCCAAATGTGTGGGCCAACAAACCTGTGGACCAAATCCCAGCTTACTTTGCAATACAAAGTAAATTCACAAAAAAAAGCTCAAGCCTCTCGTGGCATAAGTCCGCGTAGCGACGCAGGAGCCGGCTCTTCCTTCGTTCCTTTGGCTGCGTCCTTCACTACCTGTTCGAGCGTCGACAGGTATTCAAGATAGCGTTTGCGGCCAGAGGCAGTGATCCGGCAAACGGTTTGCGGGCGATTGCGATCATGTCCTTTCTCAATCTCCACCATCTTTGACTCTTCCAGCACGCTCAGGTGCCTGCTCAAGTTGCCATCCGTTAGGGAACACAGTTGCTTCAGATCGCCGAAGGTCAGTCCTTTGGGATTCGTCAGCAGGGAAGTCAGCACGCTCAGGCGGGCGCGCTCGTGAATCACGCGTTCCAGCCCTTCATATGCGAAACGGCCTTCACTGCTCCGTTCAGCCGTGCCAGGGGTTTTAGTTTTCATCGCTGCTCTCCCGCGCGGCGAAATACAGAATGCCTGCCACAAGCAACTGTCCCACTCCATACGACAGGCCCATGTTCCAGGGGGAAAGGGCACGATCGTCAGCCACTGCGATGGAGGCCAGTCCTGTCAGCAGATACCATGCGCCCGCCGCGGCCATCGGACGGGGAAGAAAGCGGCACGAGGAAAACACACCCAAGCTGAATGTAATCTGCCAAAGGCCCGGAAGCATCCAAAGAGCTGCCGGAACAGAACCTGCAAGAACAATCGTCAACAGCAAACCCGCAACCGCCGCCGGCAAAAACTGCTCGACGGCCATACGGATCATCTCATCGGCCATCCCTGAATGCATGCGATGAGAGCGCGAAACTGTCTGCGCAGCGATCAAGGCAGCCGAAACAATAGCGGTTGAAATCCAGATTGCCAGATAGGCAGCGGCGTGATTGGCCGGATCAGGTAGCCAAATCGCCTGTACAACCCCCGCCAATATGGCGATTCCGCCCGTTGCCGCAAGAGTCGCGGGACCATAGCCGCGAAACTCGGTGCTTTGAGCCACCTGTCGGCGGATGCTGCTAATGTCGCCGAGCGCTTTGTTCAGGTCATTCATTCCGATTAACTTTACGATGCAAAGTAACTCAATCGAGATGCGCTGTCAACACTCCAACCAACCATGCTCACAATTAGCGCGCTGAACGGAAATTCACTTCGACATCTACAAGAACCGGAACGGCCTTGCCATCAAGTGCGGCGGGCTC
>JBFXAV010000550.1:0-2541 GCA_050183935.1 Candidatus Korobacteraceae bacterium
AAGTACTTTCGCGTACCTGTAGATTTCCCGGTCACAGTCACCATTGACGAAAATCAGGACTTTGTCGGCGTCGCAACCAACATTAGCGATGGCGGCATGGCGGTCCGATTGCCTCACGTGCTGCCGGGCGGCCGCAGCGTGAGCATCCGATTTGCTCTGCCGGGCAGCACAACCCGGCTGAACGCAAAGGTCAGCATAGCCTGGATGGATGCCGGTGGCAGCGTTGGCGTGCGATTTGAATTCATGCCTCCAGGCGCGCGACAGGAGCTGAATGCCTGGCTCATGCGCAATATTGACCTTCCCAAGAAACAGGTTATTGGAACCACGCCACAATCGCTTGTGTCCAAGTCTCTCCGGTAGATTTCCAGGCAAATTTTAAAAATCTCAGCGGGGTGAGTTTTAGCTCACTGCATCGGCAGTCGTCATCACCGGATCGGGAGCAGAGTCGTCCATTGCCTCTTCCCAAAGAGTGTGGTCTTTCAGGAGGCGGGATACCAGAGCTGTGTGCATGGCATGGCCGGCGCGGTCGGCGACGACACGGCCGATAAGACGGCGGCCCAACAGCGCGAGATCCCCAATAAGGTCGAGCACCTTATGGCGGATGAACTCATCCGGATAACGCAGCGGTCCATTCACCACGCTGTCTGCGGTAAGCACAATGCAGTTGTCGCGCGAAGCTCCGCGAATCAGGCCCATATTGCGCAACGCAGCCTCCTGCTCCAGAAAGCCAAAAGTGCGGGCGGAAGCAAGCTCGCGTAGAAACTCTCCGTTGACCAGCTTGATTTCAAATGTCTCGCGCCCGATCAAGGGATGGGAAAAATCGATGGTGTAGGCAACGGAGTAAGTGTCGCCGGGGTAGACCGCGATGAACTTATCGCCTTCACGCAGTTCGATGGGGCGCAGGATGCGAATGCAAGTGCGGGGACGGCGCTGGCGGCGTACACCGGCGCGAACAATCATGTCCACAAAGGGCTGGGCGCTGCCGTCGAGAATTGGGATTTCCAGATTGTCCAGCTCGACGATGGCATTGTCGATACCCATGCCGGTAAAAGCGGCAAGCAGGTGCTCCGTGGTGGAGATGAGCACGCCTTTCTTCATCAGGCTGGTGGCGTAGCTGACCTTGGCAACGTTGCGGCCAATGGCCTCGATCTCAAATCCGTCGAGATCAACACGTCGGAAGATGATGCCGGAGCCCGCAGGAGCTGGCAACATACGCAGGCGCACACGCGCGCCCGAGTGCAAGCCCACACCCTCGCAGTCCACTGCTGAACGGATTGTCTGTTCGAAGGACAAGTGTCTGTTCGATGTATAGATTACAGCCGGAGATGCAGAAGACGAGTGTGGCAAAAATGCCACACAATGAGGCTTTGCCCAACAACTCTTCTCTCGGCCCGATTTCTTGGGCAGCCTCGATAATTCTTGGGCAACTTGCCGTCAGCGGCTTTCTCCCGGCCAAGGCTCACCTTCTTGAGCGTATTTCTCAAAAACGCGAGCTGCCTGCCTTAGCTGCCTAATCTTCTGCTGTAGACTCTTGATTTTAAGTCTCGCATCTTCAGCGGCTTGCATCCATTTATCGTCAACGGCTGATTTAGGCAATCCATTTTTTACATGAGAAGATTTAGCGAAATTTACATTATCTACTTGCTTTCGCACTCTGTTCATATAAACTCCCATTGTGGTACCCCTATGACTGAAGCGAATTACAGAGAATCCCTTGAAGCCGCCAAAAGCGAAATGGAAGAACTGCTTACTGAGCAGGGACAGATCGACCAGCGTTTGGGATATATCGTGTCTCGACTTAATGTCCTCAGAAAAACGGTGCTCAGCCTGAGCGAGTTGGTCGGGGAAGACGCCGAGCCGCAGGCAGTTGGAATTACAGCGGCGATCAGAAAGGTGCTGAGGGCGAGATTCGAAGAGAATGAGGACGCGGCATACATGTCTCCGGTTTCTGTCCGCCAAGCACTTCAGAGAGATGGCTTCCCGCTTAACGAATACAAGAACGCACTTGCGGTTATCCACACAACATTGAAACGGCTGGAGGATCAGGACGAACTGGAGGCAGCCACCTCCCCTAGCAACAAGACGTACTACAGGTGGAAGAAGATCGCTGACGAAGATATTCCGTTTTGATGTGGTAACTGAGGTCGGGGCATTCAAAGACTGCAAACCTTGAATGCCCCTTGCATGGGCCCGTAGCTCAACAGGTCGAGCACCAGTCTGCAAAACTCGGGGATGCCCGTTCGAGTCGGGTCGGGTCCACCAACCTAGTAAATCCCCGGTTCCGGCTGCAACCGGTTCCGGGGACAAACCAAGCGTCGCGGGGATAGCCGCAACGAAAGGCCGACTTTCATTATCGGCCAGTCCCCGCCCCAACCGCAACGCCCGATTGGAGGGGCAGGGACTATGAACCCAAGAGAAGAACGCGGTAAACAAATTGCAGCCGCCAAGCAACTGAAAAAGCATGGGGAAACACGCTGGCTCGTTCCGTCCCAGACTGGCAATTCCCGCTACTTCGTTGATCTTGCCAACATCGAGGAACCT
>JBFXAV010000551.1:0-2538 GCA_050183935.1 Candidatus Korobacteraceae bacterium
GCGGATAGACGTAATCAGTTCCTTCCAGCACCCAGCGCTTCACCCCGACTTCCTTCATCAGGTAGTCAACCGCTGGAATGGCTTGCTGATTCGGCGCCGCGCCCGTGTAGATCACGTTCTTGGAAGACTCTTCACCCTCGTATTGAACCGGATAGAAGAGCAATCCATTGTTCTTCTCAAATACCGGGAGCACCGACTTTCTGGAAACAGACGTCCAGCAGCCGAAGACCACGGCTACCTTGTCTTTGACCAGCAGTTCCTGGGCTTTCTCGGCAAAGAGCGGCCAGTTGGAAGCCGGATCCACTAGTACGGCTTCGAGTTTCTTGCCAAGCAATCCACCTTGCTTATTCTGGTTATCGATCATCATCAGGATCGTGTCCTTCAGCGTGGTCTCGCTGATGGCCATGGTTCCGGAGAGGGAATGTAACACTCCGACCTTAATGGTGTTCTGCGCTTCGGCCAACCCGGAGAAGGCTACTCCTATCGCGAGCAGCCAGCCGGCCATGAGTAGTTTTTTTTGCTTCATAAATCCTCCCTGCCCTTTCGTTTCACAGCTCGTGGTTGAAAATCGAATCCCAAGGTTGAGACAAATGCTTAACAGCTAAATCTGGAACTGAAGGCCCACGCCCGCTTGCCAGAAATTGGACCGGATGGCGTTGAAGCGCGTGTCCTTGTAGAAGGTCATCACGCGAGCGTTGAATTCCTTGATGATGTAGTTGAAGTTGATTTCTGTAGTCTTCTGGCGGTAGCTGGGTGTCACGCCGTGCGTGAACTGCGCAATGGCATACTTGCCCAGGACTTCAAACTTCCCCATGCCTACCTGCTTGGGGAAGAGATAGGCAGCCAGCCCATAGCCACCCTGGCTTTTGGCATAGTTGCCGTCATATCCGCCAAGCCGGTTGTAATTGCTATATTCGCTTTCCAGCGTGATCACGCCATTGTTGGGGAGTTTCCGCTCCATCAGCAGGTCAACCGTGGACGCGGTTCTGCCGTCCTGCACCTGAGTGGCGCCGCCAAGTGAAAGCAGGTTCTTGGCGCCGTAGTAGGTGCTATTCAGGTAGTAGCCCTCCTCCTTGTCCCAGAAGTTGATTTGAATACGGGCAGCGCCGATGACGTCGTTCCTGCCAGTGGCGGTAGCGCCATCAAACGCGCCCACTGAGAGTTTGATCTTGTTGAAATCGCCCCAGTACGCCACGCCGTTGTCGCGGCCCTGAAAGATAAATGGATGGCCGTTCTGGACACCATCTGTGTAGACCGCCCAGTGGCGCGCATAGTAAGGGCCATACAGGTTGGCGCGATCGCTTGGCGGAAGAAAACGGCCAAACCAGATGTTGAATTGGGGAGCCATTTCCAGGCGTCCTACTGCATCGAGTATGTCAACGTTGTTACCCACGCCGTCGTACTCGGTGTTAAACATGAACTTGATCTTTTCGGTCACTCCGCCGCTGAGGTAGAGACGAATATTGTCCAGTTTGAATTGGTCAGTAGAATCGCCCGCGTCCGGTTCAGTATGGACAAAGCTGGTTCGCACACCGCCGCCAATCGTAATTTTCGGATCAAAGTCCTGAGCGTTGAGCGGTGATGCAGCCAATGCCAGTGCGGCGGCAAGACAAGCGGTTACAGATCGATAAAAAATTCGTGCAACAAAAGCACAGTTGGTGAGCATAAGCAGCCTTTCAGTAATGGCGCACACCTGCGCCTGAGTCTAATGACGCGATAGACAGCTTTCGAATTCAACGAAACTGAAGGGACTGCGGCGGCTAGCCGGTCATGCTCGCTTGGGTGGTGGGTACGCTAATCGCAGCAATTGTGTTTCTTGCGCCGGTGGCCACAGGAAATGCTGCTTTCGCAACAGGGACCCTCCGTCGTGACTGCAACAGCAATGGAACGAGTTGGGGAACCATTGTCTTGCCTCTCTCTGCTCTGAATTCCGATTGGGTCGCGACGGGGCGTCAACCGTGAACGGAGAGTAGTGACTATTCTGGAATGTTGTCCAATCGAAAGGTTGTATAGCTGCCATAAGATTTGGACATGCAGTTTTGTCGATTTCTCAAAACATGAAAGCAGATGCAGAATGTCTCTTTAGTGGATCGACGATTAGCGAGGACACACCATGTCGAACGGATCATGCTTTGATCTAAAGGCAATCAAAACGGTCAAACGCCCCAGGCGGCGTGAGTGTGAAGAGTGTGTAAAGATACGAGCGCAATGGCTGCATCTGCGCACCTGCCAGGAGTGCGGAGCTACATTGTGCTGCGATAGCTCTCCTAACCAGCACGCCTCCCGGCACGCCCGGGCAAGCGGCCACCCAGTAATCGCATCAGCCGAGCCCGGAGAGCGTTGGATCTATTGCTACCCGCACGATGCATTTGCTGAATACTGATTTTCAGTGTAGATATCGAAGCGAACTGTGCCCGCTGCTTAAGGAGGCCGTATGGAAGCACTCCTCTTGATTCACGTAGTCATCAGTCTGGCAGGAATCGCTTCAGGATTGGTTGTACTCCTTGGCCTCTTGACAACAAAACGTCTTGACGGCTG
>JBFXAV010000552.1:0-2524 GCA_050183935.1 Candidatus Korobacteraceae bacterium
GTGCGATCACGGATGGGGACCAGATTCGATTTCTCGTCGAGCATTTGCAGAAGCTCGCGCCAGGTGTTGGGCTCGGGGACGGCGATGGTGGGACGCAGGCCAACTTCCGCCAGCGCCGCAATGGGCTTGGGGCCACGTGCGACGATGGGCACGGACTTGAGAGCGGCAAGGAACGGAACCAACTGGCCGGCTCCGTCCAGCACGCGCAGCAGCAGCCTTGTGCCTACTCCGGTGAGCAGGATGATTGCCTGCACCCTGCCTGCCAGCAACTCGGAAGCCATCTGCACAGCCTCATGGTTGTCGGTCAATCGAACCTCTCGCATGGAGGGGGCTACGGTGGGATTCCCGCCGAAATTGCGGATAAGCTTGCCAATCTCCTCGGCTCGGCGGCTTTCCAGCGAAAGAACGCGAAGTCCGGCGAAGCCGCTGGGATTGTTCATAGTCTTCACATCTTGCCACAGGAGTCTTGCGCACGGGCGCACGATCGTGGGCTGTGTGGAGTCGTAGAGGGCTTGCGGAGTACGATAGAAAGAAATGTCCTCCGTGAATGATTCCATGCCGCGCATCATGAGGGAACCGGCCTATCCTGCAGCGAGAACCGTAGCCGCGAGAGTTGAGCAGCACTTTCGGCGTCACGCCAGCAGCAATGGCGGAGCGGAGGATGCTCCAGCGCCCTCCCTGGACGATATCGAGTTGCTGGTGGACGTTGCCTTTTGGGCCAGCCTGCGCCGGGAAGAAGGCTTTTCACCGAAGATCTCAATGGCGTATCTGCCAGCGGAGCCGGGGAACGGCGCCATGGTGTTCCGCAACCGGCTGGCGCTTACGCCTTCCATTTTGGCGAAGCTGGCGCCGGCGGTAGAGCGTCCGGGAATTCATTTGGGAATCTGGCGGCAGGATGGCGACCTGGCGCTGTGGGGCTCGACGCGAACACTGCCTCCATTCTGCTTTGTGCTGGAGGTGGTAGGGCCGGGAGTGCTCGTGATCAAGCACCGGCGGCGGGAGGAATCCGGCAAGTTTACCAACGTGGTGGTGCTCGAGGGGGACACCGTAAAGTTCGTTAACGAGCAGAGACCCCGGTTGGGGGATTGCCAATCGATGAGCACCGCGCTGCTGGGTTTTTTCAATCACGAACCGGCGCCAGCTTCGATTGACTACATGGTGGAGCTGGCCACATCCATGCGCGCTCACGGCAGGGGTGGGACGCTGTTGGTGGTGCCGGACGGAAAGGACACATGGCTGGACTCGATGCTGCAGCCGATCGCGTACGCGGTTTCTCCGCCATATTCGGGCCTCCGCGAACTGGTGCGCGGCGGTGCTGCCAATGGCCTTGAAGACCGGCGCTGGCTGATTTCCGTGCGGCGAGCCGTGGATGGCATTGCCGGCCTGACCGCAGTGGATGGAGCCACGGTAGTAAGCAGCGAGTACGACCTGCTGGCATTTGGCGCCAAGATTTCACGCCGCACGGGTTGTGAACGCGTGGAGCAGGTGATTGTCACCGAGCCGATTGAGGGCGCGTCTGCCAGCGTGGCCCATCCGTCGCAGCTTGGGGGAACGCGGCACCTTTCCGCGGCGCAGTTTGCGCACGATCAACACGACGCGGTGGCGCTGGTAGCTTCCCAGGACGGCAGGTTCACGATATTTACCTGGTCGGAGTGCGATCAGGCGGTACTTGCGCATCGGGCAGAAAGCTTACTGCTCTAGGCTTATTACTAAAGACGAAGCACTCAGGGCAGGTTACCTGCCTGGGGTGGGATAGCATATGTTCAGGATGCCGAGCCAGTCCGGCAAACACTTTACAAGGAGAAGTAGAAGTTACCAGAGCTGACAGGGGCCGCCTACGGGCGGCCCTTCGTCATTGTGGAATCCATTCGCGCGCTACAACAGGCAAGCACGTACGGGCATCAGATTGCGTGGAATCCCAAGGAGAAATATGCCCCCCAAGACACCGCAACAAGCCGACCCGGACGCGCACAAAGGAGCGGTAGAGAGTGATGAGAGCCGGGATGCGACACCGGTTTCCATCGCCGGGCAATTGCCGCATCGCACTTCCAACTCGCTGGTCAAGGACAACGACACGGACTTTCCAGGGCCAGACGGCGCTCCGGAGCACTCCGGGCAGGAAGAATCGAATAATCCCGTAACGGACGACAATTCTCGCTGCGCGTGAAGTCCGTACAGAAATCCTGAACTGCCTTTCCACCTGCGCAATGCGCGCCGATTCCTGCCCGGATGGTATGCTGTTCTGCTTCCGGGTGCAGGGGATGACAGCCGAGCTGAGCGGACCCGATCTCCGGCGATCGACAGGTAAATCTTCAGGGCAGGCAGTTTCTGTGGATCCACGACATCGCAGTCGAACCATGACCGAGGGGCGCAATCGCGCCGGCGCGCGCGCCCACTACAAAGGCGCTGGCTTTACCGACAAAGACCTCAGCCAGCCGCTCGTTGCCGTCGCACACATGTGGATTGAAACCATGCCGTGCAACCTGCACATGCGCACGCTGGCGGCAAAGGTGAAGGAAGGGGT
>JBFXAV010000553.1:0-2523 GCA_050183935.1 Candidatus Korobacteraceae bacterium
GCGACGACGAATACGTGGTGCAGGACGGCCATGTAATCATGGTGGATGAGTTCACCGGCCGCCTGATGCCGGGACGCCGCTGGTCTGACGGGTTGCACCAGGCCGTGGAAGCCAAGGAAGGCGTAAAGGTGGAGCGCGAAAACCAGACGCTGGCCACCATTACCTTCCAGAACTACTTCCGCATGTATAAGAAGCTGGCGGGCATGACCGGTACGGCGGAGACAGAAGCCCCCGAATTCGAAAAAATCTACAGGCTGGAAGTGGTCGTGATCCCCACCAACCGCCCGCTTGTGCGCCTTGAAAATCCGGATGTGGTTTATCGGACAACGCCGGAAAAATATAAGGCTGCGGCCGATGAAATTGCAGAGCGTTACGAAAAGGGCCAGCCGGTGCTGGTAGGCACCACCTCCATTGAAAAGTCCGAGAGGCTCTCGGACCTGCTTAAGAAGCGGGGCATCCGGCATGTGGTGCTGAACGCCAAGTTTCACGAGAAGGAAGCGGAAATTGTGGCGCAGGCTGGTCGCAAGGGAGCCATCACCATTGCCACCAACATGGCGGGACGCGGCACAGACATCCTGTTGGGCGGCAATGCCGAATTCACCACCAAGCAGGAACTGGTGAAGCGCGGCGTGGCTCAGCGGCTTCAGATTGTTGGAGGGGAAGTGGAAGCACTTCCCGACAGCGAAGAGTTGACGCGGTTTTACTACCAGGAAACAGAGTTCCAAGCTCCCACCCGCGAGTGGGATGCAACTCTGGCGAAGCACCGGGCTGAGACCGATAGAGAACACGCGGAAGTCATCGCCGCCGGGGGCTTGCACATTCTGGGTACCGAGCGGCACGAGGCCCGCCGCATCGATAACCAGTTGCGAGGCCGCGCTGGTCGGCAAGGCGATCCCGGAAGCTCGCGGTTTTATCTCTCGCTGGAAGACGACCTGATGCGCATCTTCGCCAAGGAGTGGGTTTCTACGCTGCTCCAGAGGTTGGGGATGGAAGAGGGCGTCCCGATTGAATCCAAGTTGATTACGCGGCGGATTGAAGCCGCGCAAACGGCTGTGGAAGGGCAGAACTTCGAATCCCGCAAGCACCTGTTGGAATACGACGACGTAATGAACAAGCAGCGCGAGGCGGTTTACAGCCTGCGCCGCCAGCTTCTGGAAGGCCTCGATCAGAAAGACCTGATCCTTGAGGACTATGTTGCCGACATCCTCGCTGGCCTTCTCGACCAGTACGCCCCCAAGGACGCGCATCCTGACACCTGGGACGAGAAGGGTCTAAAGGACGCGCTCTTCACTCGTTTTGGCGTGGACATTGTGGCCGAAGGCATCAAGCCCTCCGAGTTGAACCGGCAGGACCTGGGCGATGCTGTCTTTAATAACCTGAAGGCACGGTACGACGCCAAAGAGCAGCTTATTGGTCCGGACGCCATGCGGCATCACGAACGCATGATCATGTTGAGCGTGCTGGACCAGCAGTGGAAAGACCACCTGCTGAACATGGATCACCTGAAGGAAGGCATTGGCCTTCGTGGCTACGGTCAGCATGATCCGCTGGTGGAGTACAAGCGCGAGTCCTTCCAGATGTTTGAAGCCATGATGGAACGCTTCCAGGAAGATACCGTGCGGTATCTGTACCTGATGCAGATTATTGAATCGCGGCGGGAGCCCGGCCGCCTGCCTGGTAGAGACGACGAAGGCGGCCCGCTAATCTACAGCGGTGGCGGAGCACCCGACGATCTCGGTCCCGATGGTGTCGGCACAAGGGTTCCGCGTTCGGGAGGTGGCGGACGGCCTCCCAAACAAGCGACGACCACCATGGACCAGATGGAAGCGGAATTCCTGCGCAAGAAGCGCCGTGAGCTCGATCAGGCCCGCATGGCAGGGTCTGGGGAGTACCAGCCAGTGCAGCAGATTGTGCGCGGAGGAAATAAAGTAGGGCGCAACGACCTCTGCCCCTGCGGCTCCGGGAAAAAATACAAGAAGTGCTGCGGGGCTTAGGAGCTGACCGCAAGCGAAAGTATCTACCCCTTTCAAGTCGTGCGGAATAGCAGGCATGAATGCCTGAGGCATCGGCGTCCGTGAGCCTATGCTGCCTTGGAACCGCAGGAAGGGCAGAAGTTTGCCTGCTGCGAAATATCCCCATTGCAGTTGAGACAGCGGCGTGCGCCTGCCACGGTGCGTCCGCATTCAGCACAAAAACTGGCTGACGGGAGCAGTGGAGTGCCACAGCCGGGACAACGAGCGGAATGGGATTCAGCAGAAGGGCTACTCTCTCCTGCAGCAGATCGTCGTGCTAAGGCCCCGTCAAGGGCCGAAGCGCGGGCATCCGCTACATCCTTCAGCGTCAGGTTGCTCAACCAATGGTGAATTTCCTCCGCGGTAAGTGCGGGCAAACGATCATCCGCCGTAGCGCGCAAAAGTGCCTCGATCACCGACCGTAACGTTTCCTGAAATTCAGGTGTTCTGAAGTCCGATTCCATCCCCTCCGCCTGCTATGCGAGACTGCCAGAGTCATCCCTGGCGCCCA
>JBFXAV010000554.1:0-2521 GCA_050183935.1 Candidatus Korobacteraceae bacterium
TGCTTCTGTTCGGGAGCCATTTCCTTGATGGGCAGGCCCTTGCGATCGGGCATGGGGACGAAATGCCAGTTGGAGCGTTCGTCGCTGTCGAAGGAATATACCGTCTTCTGGGTCTGTTCCGGGGTAAGCGACGCCAGAAAAGCCTGTGCGGTTTCAGACATCAGCGGGGCAGAGTGAGGGCCGTCATGGGCCAAAGCTACAGGCGCGACAGCAAGAATGAAGAGCAAAGCGACCGTCAAGGCCGCAAAAGAGCGCTTTCCGTGCGTTTGCATAACGCCAGACATTATAGCTTTTTTTGGGGCTGACGCGGCGTAAGAGACAAACTCTGCCCACATCTGCCAACTGCTACGGCAGATGTGGGATTTCGGAACCATGACTCGGGAGATATTACGGGCTAGAAGGCTGCCGCGCCAGCTTCGGCTACGGCATGGTCCTGCTCTCCGGAACCGCCGCTAACCCCAATGGCTCCCACAACTTTGCCATTGCGTTTCAGGGGAATTCCTCCGGCGAAGATCATGATGCGGCCATTATTAGAGGCATGAATTCCGAAGAATTGGCCCCCGGACTGCGAGTGTTCCCCAAGGTCTTTGGTAGCGATATCGAAGGCGCGTGAAGTGTAGGCTTTTTTAATGGAGATATCGATACTTCCAAGCCATGCGCCATCCATGCGCACGTGGGAAACCAGGTTGCCACCTTCGTCGGCGATGGCGATGTTCATTGGCTGACCGATCTCCTGGGCCTTCTTTTCAGCTGCGGCGATGACGCGGCGGGCATCTTCAAGGCGTACCATGTTTGCTCCTCGGGTCCGGTTGAGAAGACTGCGCGGACCGCGCAGGTGATCTTACATGATGGCCCAGAGACGCACCGATGACGCAACGATGTAGAGACGCCGCTCCGCTACGTCTGCCCCTCCATCTGAGACAAGAATCGCGCCCACAGCTCAGATCATTGCAGGCGGAAGCTGCGCAGCATGCGCTCGAATGCAGCCTGTAGCTGAGGATAATCCGGCTCCGGCGCGACAAATACCAGGAACAGCAGTTCGTTATCACCGCGCGGCACGACGACTAGCCAGTCGCGCTCCCGCAGCGGCTTGCCATTGTTCCCCTGGACCGGAGAGGTGCTGGTGAACTGCGCGGATCGTGCGGTGACTCCATTGATGCGAATGGTTTCAAGATTTCCGTTCTGCCGCATGTCCGGGTTGGACTGCTGCATGCCCTTGATGAGATTGCGCGTGTCAGCGTCAAGGCTACTGCCACTCTGGCGCTGCGCTCCGTTGATAATCACACCATAGGCGACGGAATTGTCGCCGGTTCCACCCTTAGGAGCGATGGTCACAGCCGAGCTTCGGTCTCCCTGCAGTTGCCAATTCTGGGGATAAGCAATATGAAAGGCATCGTGGGTAAAGGTGCGGGTGCTCTGGCTGGGCTTGATATCGGCCGCGGCCGGACGGCTAACTGGCTGTTGCGAGGCCTGTCCGCCGGATTGCCCATTCGGGGACTGGCCGGTATTCGCCTTGGCGGCAAGTTCCTCTGCCGTGTAGGACCGCGTCCTAGCGACCTCGGCCTTGATGCGGTTGAATTGTGCATTGTCCTGGCGATAGCTGCGAGCCGGGTACGGAGCGATCTGCTTGCGGATGGCAGCCTCGCGATTGCCAGGATCGGGGTGGCTGCTGAGGAACTCGGGGCCGCGTGCTCCGCCTTCCTGCTTGAGCTTCTCAAAGAAATCGGCGGCGGAACTGGGATTGTAGCCAGCCTTGTACATCAACACGGTTCCGACTGTGTCCGATTCCGACTCGGCGTCGCGGGAGTACTTCATGAAAACCGAGTTCAAGCCAAAGCCAATTCCCATTTGCGCGAGTTGGCCCATGGCGCTGCCGCCCAGCACTCCGCCGAGCACTGCCAACGGCGCCTGCGCCAGCACCTGTTTAGAAGCCTGACGCGTGGAGTGGCGCATATAAATGTGCGCAATCTCATGACCCATCACGCCTGCGACTTCTGCTTCGTTGCTGGCGGACTCAATGATTCCCATGTTGATGTAGACCGGGCCACCGGGTATTGCGAAGGCGTTGATGTCCTTCTGCTGTACTACCCGGAAGGTGAACTGGTAGGGAGTTTCCGGAAGCTGCGCCACCAGCGACTCGCCAAGCCGCTTCACATACTGGCTGATGGCATTGTTCTCCGGCAGGATTGGCAGTTGCTGGTTCACTTCCTGCGAGTACTGTTGCCCGAGCTGGATGTCCTGCGCCGTTGAGAAAACGTTAAAGCCCTTCGGCTGCGGAACAGTGGGCGTTGCCGTGCGGGTCTGAGCGGCCACCAGGCTATCGGCAGGAACCGCAAGAGCAAGAACCAGAACAGCAGCAACGGAGCGCAATCTTACGGATGCAAACATGCAGAACGTCTCCTTCAGTCGTACGGAAGCCCGCTAGGCCGGGTATTCAATGGTATCGATGCCGGACTGCCAGGACAGGATTTTAAATTGCGGCGGGTTCTTGGGCCACTGGCCGTTGGTCGTTGGTCATTAG
>JBFXAV010000555.1:0-2519 GCA_050183935.1 Candidatus Korobacteraceae bacterium
GTGAGCGAAGGTGTGGAAAAAAAGCTGACCGCACCTTCTTGTGAATTGCCGAAGACCTGGCGGAGTTTTCCACGAACGGTGGTGACCATCAGGCTCTCGCGAATCTTGTCATGAGGCGGTTTCAAACCGCTATCGCTGTAAAATGCCGACGATAGCAGATTGACAGGAACGCGGTAACCCGCCACCCTCGCACTCTTCCCATGTCGCAGATGCCATGCGAGCGCCAATACCTCCGGAAGAAAGCCCACGCTCAGGGCACATACAAACAACACAACAAAAACAAAATAGACTGCAGATTTTCGCTTGCCGGGTCTTGCCGGTAATGAACTCAAGTTTTGTGAATCCTTCAGACCGCCGCCGTCTGCAGCGCGTCCATGTTCGCGATCATGTGATCGGCGAACTCGCTGGTCTTGACCTTGGTCGCTCCTTCCATCATGCGATGGAAGTCATACGTGACCTTCTTCTGGTCGATGGTCCGGCGCAGGCTGTTTTCAATGAGTCGCGCCGCTTCCTTCCATCCCAGGAAGTCGAGCAACATCACACCTGAAAGCATCACCGAGCCCGGATTGATCACATCCAGGTCTGCATACTTCGGTGCGGTGCCGTGAGTCGCTTCAAACACCGCATAGCCGTCGCCGATGTTCGCTCCCGGAGCAATCCCCAGCCCGCCCACCTGCGCCGCGGCGGCATCGGAGATGTAATCGCCATTCAGATTCGGCGTGGCCAGCACGCTGTATTCCTCTGGACGCGTCACAATCTGCTGGAAGATGGAGTCCGCAATACGGTCGTTCACCATCAGCTTGGACTTCCACTGGCCCTTGCCATGCGTGGCATAGATCCGCTCCAGCGTGTCTTTCACTTCCTTGTAAAGTTCCTGACGGAAATCGTCCGTGGCGAACTCCAGCCCCGGCTCGATCAATGCGGCATTCTGCTCCACCGTGATATCCGGATTCTTGTCTTTGTTATCGAGAATCCAGCTTTCACGCTCGGTTATCACCTGGTCGCGGAACTCGCTGGTAGCCAGCTCATACCCCCAGTTGCGGAATGCGCCTTCGGTAAACTTCTGGATGTTGCCCTTGTGCACCAGCGTCACCACGCGGCGGTTCTCTTCAAGCGCATGCTGAATGGCCATGCGCACCAGCCGCTTGGTTCCAGTAATGGAAATTGGCTTAATGCCAACCCCGGAATCCTCGCGAATCTGCTTCTTCCCGCCCTTGAGCATCTCCTTGTTCAGGAAGTCGATCAGCTTTTTGGCTTCCGCCGTGCCCTGCGCCCACTCAATCCCGATGTAAACGTCTTCCGTATTCTCTCGGAAGATCACCACGTCCATCTTCTCGGGATGCCGCACTGGGGAGGGCGCGCCGTACCATTTCACCGGGCGCACGCAGGAATAGAGGTCCAGAATCTGCCGCAGCGCCACATTCAGCGAGCGGATTCCGCCACCTACAGGCGTAGTCAGCGGTCCCTTGATACCCACGCGCAGCGAACGCAGTGCATCCAGCGTGTCATCGGGAAGCCAGGTTCCAAACTTCGCCTTCGACTTCTCTCCGGCAAAGATCTCATACCAGGCAATGCGGCGCTTTCCCTTGTAGGCTTTCTCCACCGCGGCGTCGAACACCCGCGCCGATGCCTTCCAGATGTCACGGCCGGTACCGTCGCCTTCGATGAATGGAATAATCGGATTGTCCGGAACCTGATACACCCCATCGGCATACGTAATCTTGGCGCCGTTTGCGGGAATAGGTACGCCGTTGTACGACTCCGCCATGAAACCTCCAACTCAGATGGAAATATAAGTTTTTGAAGAGAATGTTCGGCAAGCCCGGGTGCCACCCGATAAGCCAAGCACGTTCCTAAGCGGAACGAATCTTCTGAAACAAACGTTCTAAGGTATCACCACGGGGAACGGGGCGCAATCTGTGTATCCGTGACAGAGACCCAAGGTTCTCACCGGTCTTGCAGACCCTGCATCATTCTCCGATATGTCTCCCGTAGCGACGTGCGCACCTCCGCCAGCCGTTGGAAGATGTCCGGCCCCACGTCTCCCCCCAGGAACCGCGCCGCCAGCTCCGCTGTGGACCTCCGTATCTGGTCGGAGGCCAGCAGTGACTTTCTCCCCGTAGCCAGGCGGATGGCATGGTCCACGGCTCGCAGGAACTCGGTGGCATATTGCAGGTGGCTGCTGTCCTCGGGCTGGATCAGTCCCCTCGCCTCCAAAACACGCAGGCGGTCACGCAGGTTTCCCTCGATGGGACGTCCGGCCGCATCGTGCAACCCATGCAGGACTAGCAGCGTAGCCACAAGAAAATCCGTGTCGTAAATACCTCCCGGTCCTGATTTCAGGCTGCGCTCATAGCTATGCGCTTCGGGCTGGGCAAACCTAGGAGCGCTGGCTCCTTCGATCCGGGAGCGCATCTCCTGCACCGCGTCAACAAAACCGGCGTCCGCGGCAAACCGCTGCATGCTGCTGCCAAGGGACGCCAGCGCGCGTGAGGAAACCTTCTCCGATCCTGCAATAT
>JBFXAV010000556.1:0-2504 GCA_050183935.1 Candidatus Korobacteraceae bacterium
GCCGTCCGCCGGACGCAGGATCGCTGGCTGCGCCAACAGCTTGGAGGAACATGTCTTCGGGAGTCACACCCAGCGCCAGGCACAGCGCCCGGTCGCGATAATAGGGATAGAACCAGTCGTACCCGGGACGCAGGAGCATCCCGGCAACCGTCTGTACCGCCTCGTGCCCAGCCGCGGAAACCTGGAAAAAAATCTTCTGCTGACGCTTGAGCAGAATTTCGCGGTCATCCACCCGCCGCGAAAGATACATGAGCCGGTAGACTTCCAGGAGTTGCTCGCCCGTCAGCCCGTCGTAGTTTTTTTCCGCTTCCGTTGGAATCGGTTTTGTCTCGATCTTTGGCGCCATATCGGGTCCTCGCGTCGAGCACGGTCGCAAGACTTCCGGGCCAATACATCGGGCCGCACTAAGGTGACAGCCGCATTGTAAAACGCCAGGGCAAAACTACCGACAGAAATCGGAAGCGGCCCGGCGAGAATGAGCCTTCCAGCCCTGTTTCCCCCTTGGTAGAGCAAGTTTCAAAAACTCTTCGTTGAAAGGGCACGGCTTCAGCCGTGCCGCCTCGAGTCGCCAGCAAGCGGCTTCGGCCGCTGAGGGATAACCGGCAAATCAGGAAAGTCGATTTTTGAAGCAGGCCCCACTCGATTCCTTCTCATTCATTAGATGCTCGAGCCATCTCGCCGGACGTTGAATCCAACACAACACGTTCTCTGCAGCATCACTCCTTCTGCAGCATCACTCCGACACCCCAACCACCAATCGCTCGCAACCTCCCTTAAAATAGACTGGCAATGCTGAACTTCCACCGCCCCGTTCCCGTGTACGATCTCCGCCTGCTGATCTTTGACCTCGACGGTACCCTCATCGACTCCCGTCGCGACCTTGCCAACTGCATCAATGCCATGCTCCGTCACCTGAGCCGTCCAGAGCTGCCCGAGGAAGTCATCAGCAGCTATGTCGGCGATGGAGCGCCTATGCTGGTGCGCCGCGCACTCGGCGATCCCGATGACGACGCTCTCTTCCACACCGCGCTCGATTTCTTCCTGGACTACTACCGCGAGCACAAACTCGATCACACGCACGTCTATCCCGGCATTCCCGCGGCGCTGGAAGCGATCCGCAGCGGCAACAACGGCCAAGCCTCGCCCGGCCGCATCATGACCGTGCTTACCAACAAGCCTGTGAACCCGGCGCGCGCCATCGTGGAGGCGCTCGGCATTCAGCCATTCTTTGCACAGGTGTATGGCGGTAACAGCTTTCCCACCAAGAAGCCTGACCCGCTGGGAGTCCTCACGCTCATGCGTGAATTCCAGGCCACAGCCCGCCAGACGCTGGTAGTCGGCGACTCCGATATCGACATCCTCACCGGACGCAGCGTGGAAGCCTGGACCTGCGGAGTCCGGTACGGATTCGACCCCTCCCGGTTGGAGATTGCTCCACCGGACATCGTGATCGACGAACCGGCAGAGCTGCCGCTGATTTTTGCCTGAGTGCCGTGCTCGCGTGCTTCCGCCAGGACCGTCTTACTTCTTGTGCCCGACCAGTCCCGACTCGTAAGACCGCTTGTCCAGCCGGTGCAGGCTGCGTGCCTGTGCCGGAGTAAGGAGCGGAGTGTGCGAAATATGGCAGAGATACTCGGGGATGTACCACACGCTCTTCTCTGCTGTCATCCAGCCCATGGAATCGAAGCGCGCCAGGTTGACCGGGCGGGAAAACGCCCGCAGGCTCCGCTCCCCAAGCAAATTGAAATAGTCGTCGAAGTAGCTCATCGCCAGCTCGCGCAGCGAACGGTACACCGGTTCGCGGTAGCGGCATCCGGCATAGTTGGACTTGGCCAGCGCGCCCCAGTGGCCGCGCTCCTGAAATATGGCAATCACATGATCTGTATCGCGCTCGGCTTCAAGATCAAGAATCAGTGGCGGATACCCCAGCACTCGCAGCGCGGCAGCCGCAAAAATTGCTCCCTCCAGGCAGTGCCCCGTCTGCTCCCGCAACACTAGCCGCGGGGACCAGCATGTCGTCGCCAGGTGATAGCCCATCCCGTCCATTTTCCGCTGGATTCCGTGCGGGGTCTTGAGCGCCCGCAGACTGCGCCGCTCGGCAGGAGTGAAATCGAAAGCAGTCGCTCCGTTTCGCATGGCTTCGAGCATGATGGTAGCAGGGGCCGTTACCTGGCGGGACTCTTGTGTAGAGACGTAGCTTTGCTACGTGTCCTTCACGTCGGAGACTGCGATTGCTCGGGTGGTGAATATCTGTCAACCCCCTACGGCGCGCGAAATCCTGCTAAGCCTCAGCCGTTTCTGGAGATAAGTTCCTCTTGGCCTTGTCACTCTTTCCCTTGCCATCTGTCGTAGTGGAAATAGGGAAGAGTTAGGCTGCTGCCAGAAATCGAATCGGAATTATCCCCTCCAAAAGCAGACCGCTTAGGCAATGCAGGTCTTTTGAGAACAAAGATAGATGTGCGCGTACACATCGGACTAGCTTAGAAAAGGCAAGCGCCAAGATG